>WRGM01000128.1 GCA_009787175.1 Candidatus Bathycorpusculum fermentans
ATTTGTGTATGTAGCTGTGTTTGTTGCGCAAAAAAATGGCATGAGAGGTTAAATGTTAACGAAATTTTTGCTGAGAGCTAAATACATACCTGTCAGATAAACCGCAAACAGTTTTGCGGCTAATATTCTTAGAAGGAAACAGAACTACTGATAACATTGTCAGATTAAAACGGTTGTTGTCTAATTAAAAAAATTGGTTGCATGGAAAACCATGCTTAGGGATAATTGGGCATTTATCGTGATGCCATGATAGTGCTTGCTAGGGGTATGCGTGATGGACAAACGTATGAGCAGGTTCCGCAGCCGATGCAGTCTTTGTTCCAGAGTTTGTCTACTGTGTCAAAGTCTGGTTTCATGATTGCTTTGTAGATCATAATTGGATGAAGCCTAACTGGGCAGGCGCTGATGCATTTTGCGCAGTGGATGCATGCCGTTTGTTTTTGGGCTTTTTTGCATCTGCTTTCTGAGAATGCTATGATACTTGAGCTTCGTTTAGTTATTGGTGCTTCAGTTGTTGGAATTGTGTGTCCCATCATAACTCCGCCGACGACGACTTGGCCAATATTGGTCATATCAATATTGTTTTGGTTAAAGATGTTGCTTATTGGAGTTCCGATTTTTACTAGCAAGTTTTTAGGTTGTGCTATATCACCATTGAGTGCTACTACTCTGCTTATGAGTGGTTCGCCTTCAAATACTGCATTTGCAATTGCGTTAATTGTAGCAACGTTCTGTACAATGCAACCCATTTCGTAGGAGCGCTTTGTTGGTGGTGTTTCATAGCCGAAGAGTGCTTTCTGTAGAATGCTTGCGTCGCCTTGTTGATATTTAAAGTGTCCTGCAACTACTGTTGTATCTGGCTCGTTACCAAAGACTTCTTGTAGTTTTGGTATTGCTTCTGCTTTAGATACTTTTGTTGCAATTGTTACTTTTGGATTTCCTAGAATCTTTTTGAGTACATTTACGCCTCGTAGTAGATTTGCAGTTTTTTCTACGAGCAAACGTTCGTCAGCTGTGTCGTATGGTTCGCCTTCTGTTGCATTGACAACCAAGTTTTTAATTGGAAATTCTGCGGGTGGTGCCAATTTGACGTGTGTTGGAAAGCCTGCGCCGCCAAGACCTATGATGCCTGCTTCGTGAATTATTTCAAGTAAATCAGCTGATTTAGCTTTTCCTAGTTCTGATTCAGATATCGGTGAGAATTCGTTTGCTTTAGTTCGTTTACCATCGTTTTCAATAAAGATTGCGTCTGCAAAGGATTCTGAGCAGTGGCTATAGATTGTGCCTATTTTGACGACTTTTCCTGATATGGGGCTGTGTATGGGTGAGCTTATGCGTTCTTTTGAGCTGGCAATTTTTTGTCCTATTGCTACTGTGTCATCAACAGCGACAAGGGAAGAAAGAGGTTTTCCCGAGTGCTGATTTAGTATGACTATTGCAGTTTTAGGGTCTGGGAAGGTTTCAATGGGTGTTATACGTGCTTGTTCTTTGACTTCTTTTATATGTTCATATGGCATTTTGTTCATCTCCCAAAGGGCTTATGGATTCCTATACGATCCAATAGTGGCACAGTTAGGTTCATTATTACTAATGCAAGCAGCGCGCCTCCAAAGAAGTTCATGTATGTTTGAATGAGCACTGTTAGTACACCTAAACCGATACCGAAGAGTATCTGTCCAGTCCGCGAATATGGCGTTGAAGCCGGGTCAGTGGCCATGAAGAATGCTAAGAATATCGAGCTACCGACAAATAGTGTGAAAAGCAATCGTGTCACTAGATCTCCACCGTAAATGCCATACATGACAAGAGCCATTACAGCAGCGCTTCCAAGGTATGTAGCAGTAATCTTCCATTTGAAGTAATCACGTAGCAAGAAAATCAATACAGCACCGACAAATATTACAACAATACTAGATGCTCCACCAGGCCAACCATGGAATTTCGTTAGTAACATCAGAGAGTTTAGACTAGCAGGATCCGCACCAGGTAAACCATAACAACCTCGGATACTGTCAGCAAATGTTCCGTACTCACCTACTAGATTACTTGCAAGTCTGGGCACACCCATGCCACCTGCATCAATTGCGGCCCAGTGATCTTTTACAAGGAATGTTGAAGTTAAGAAAGGTAACAGTACTAAGAGTTTTGCAGCTGCAGCGGGATTAACAAGTTTTCGACCAAATAGACCACCTTGAAGTTTCTTGAAAACCACAAGACCAATAAATGAAATCAAAGCCACATAGATAAAGCATCCAGGAGCACATAACATTGAAAGCGGTAGCACTTCACCCATGTTCATCGTAGGAATACCAATCGAGTAAGAAAGCGCAACAATTAAACCAAAAACAGCTGCAGACATCGTGTTTACTTCACTATCAACAGCCGCTTTTCCGATTACAAAGTCGCTTATTACAGCTACTCCAATAGCAATCAAAGCATTTACCAGAAGGATTGCTCCGAGGGGCATTGCGAAAACACCAGTTAAGCCATACCATGCTATAACATCCGAATGGGGGGTCATAGCTGGCCACCATAAGATAGCCGTGATTATAGTAATAGCCAACAGTGCAGCGAATGTGTAGGTCATTATTCGAGTTTTTGACATTGCACCAGTAATTTGTGGGGGTGGTGTAACAACTAATTCTTTAGGTTTTTCAACAGAGGAATTATTAGTCATATATTAACCTCTTATAATGAGGGACAAATTAAGCGCATTAAATATTAAACTCTTTCGGAAAAGCAAAAATTAAAAATTTTTGACAAAATCTACACGTAAATTTTAAAAAATGACGAGAGTAAACCTTTCCAAGTTTAGAGGGAAAAAATTGGATTATTAGTAACCATATGCATTTGCCAATTTTTTCTTAGAGACTTTAGAAATATTGTAAAAAAGTTGTTTTTTCAGGTGTTTGGTCTAGGTAGTTAAGCTAATGTTTAGGACCTTTTACAGGAAATTTTATATCGATAGAGTTTAATGTTAATACTTTGTGATTTAATTGGCTCAAAATAGACCACCCTTGTACATGGTAACTTGGCGATGTACAAGACGATGTGTAGGTAATTGTATCTATTGCAGTTATGTGCCCAAATTTGCTAAAGATGATGAGATAAGTACTGAAACGGGCAAAAAGATTGTTGATGAAATGCACAATTTTGGGGCTAAATGGTTTGGCATTAGTGGAGGAGAACCATTAGTACGTGAAGACATTTTTGAGATTATTGAACATGCCAAAAAAGAGTATGGTATGGAAGTAAGTTTAATCACAAGTGGCTTTGCTTTTGACCAAAAACGTTTAGATCTTCTAACAAAATATGAGGTTCACACTGCCGTAAGTATAGATGGTGATAAGGCGACAAATGATGTTGTTAGAGGGGCGGGTAGTTATGATAAAGCGACTTATGCTATGAAGAAACTTGGCGAGCGGGGTTTGCTTGACTGCATTGTTACAACTATGAATAAGTATAACATTAATGTGCTTGAACATACTTGTCAGTTAGCAGCAGAATATGGCGGTAAAATGGTTGTTTATCATAATCTTGTTCCAGTTGGGAGAGCAAGTGATAACATGCTAGATTTAGCGCCGACAGCTGAGCAGTATGAAATAGCGCTTAACCAGCTTTATGATTACGAGTTAAAGTATAATCATAATAAGAAGAATAATAATTTCCGCGTTAATGTTTACTCACCATTCTATGCACGTATTGTAAAGCAGCGTAATCCAGCAAGATTCTGGGATTGGTTTACTAATGAATTCTTAGGCAAGTGCACAATTGGCGGTGACTATATTGGTGTAACTGAAAATGGAGATTATAGACCCTGTGGTTTCCATGAAGGTTACCGTTTGGCTAATGTTAAAGATAAGAGTTTAAAGGATGCTTGGAATGAGCTTCAGACTAATCCGTTACATCTAAAGTTGAGGGATAAGAGCAAGATTAAGGGTAAGTGCGGGATTTGCGAGTATAGGGAAATTTGTGGTGGCTGTAGGACTCGTGCTGAGTTTTACACTGGTGACTTGTTTGAAACTGATCCTGCATGCGCATATATACCGCAGATTATGCGTGAGAATCCTGATATACTACAAAAGAAGCAGTAAACCAACTTTTTTAGTCTTTTTTTTCTTTTTAAAATTTTTTTGTCTTATAGGTTTATTTTAAAGATGGCGTAGCGGTCGTTTGAGTAAACGAGCTCTATTGTACTGTTTCTGACAAACTTGGGATCAAGCTGTAGTTTGTCGTAGACAATGAATTCAACATTGTTTTCTTTAATGGTGTCAAAGTAGTCTCGGCTGGCGATAATGAAATTTGATGTGGGTTGTTCAGTGAATATTTTTTCTATTTGTGTTAATGGCACGCTTTGTTGATAGCTATCTTCAGAGAAGGCTAAAGTTTGGTAAGAGAAAGCTGTGCTATTGCCAGGGTTAATGTGTTCAAATGTGTAGCTGAAACGGAAGGCGTCTATTTGCATATTATGTAGAGCACCTACGTTTCCCCAGTCGGGTAGGTCATCGTATTTTATGGCGCAATATACCTGATTTTGTTCATCATATACGGCTATATAGTTGTCGGTTAGGCTGTTTTTGGAGAAGTCTGTTACGGCCCATAGGGTTTCATGCATATCTGTGGGTTTGTCCCAAGGGTTTTCCCAGTTCAATATGCCAGGTAGGTATGCTTTTTCAAAGTTAAAAGATAGATAGAAGAAAAAAGACAGGTATAATGTAACATTATCCACTGGATGGTTTACTGGAGCTATAGTCCAGTTAACTTGTGTAGTGTAGGAAGTATTTTGTATTGTTAATGTTTGAGTTACTACAATATCATCGTTAATGTAGACAATTACTATAGTTTTTGCCGTTTGACTGCTATCTAGTATGTAGTGTCTGGTCATTTGGCTTAAATCTATTTTTTTGTATACGCCGTCAATAGAATAAGAGAGAAAATCGCCGGCTGTTGAACAATATGTTGCGAGCCGCCAGACGTTGTTTACGGATACGTAATTTTCGCTTGAAATGTTACCTTTAGCCTCATAGGCGCGGAGAAGAGTTAAGGGAGTTTCTATTTCATAGGATAAGTCTAAAATGGACTCAGAGAGTACCGTTCGTTCAATTGCAGGATTTGTGGCTACTACCACGTTTTTTTCAGAAAAAACGCCAAACCAAAATCCTGGTGAAGATGTAGCAACCACTGTTGCAGATTCGGGATAATTAGTCTTAAGCCATTGACCGGCTTGTAGAGCTAGAGGGTCAGCAGATGAATAAAATACGACTCCTTCACTAAGTCGTACACTCAAGGTATCTCCGCGCATTACAAGTGCGAAGCATGAGAGAGCAACTAAGCCTACAACAAAAAGGGTAACATAGAGCCGTTTTATGCCTGCCTTATGCAGTTTATAAAAAGTTAAAACCTTTTCAGCCACAAAAAATAGCAATACAGCAGCAAATATTGTCAGAAAGGGCATTATGTAATAGATAAACCAGTGAAAAGGTAGATATAAGCCGAAAATAAAAGATTCTGCCAAAATCAACGGGACAATCAGGCTAAGAGTTAAAGTAAGATTATTAACATGCTTCTTTTCAAGCCACAACTTGTAAACAGCTACAAATAACCCTGCAGCACCTAAAAGTAATACAAATCCAAAATTTGTCCAAAACGAAGATAGAGACGCAGCGGGAATTTGATAAGCCATAGCTTTCTGCGCAAAGAATACGTGCTCAATTAATCCACCTAAATAGGGCAGCATCGCCCTAACATAATAGAGGAAGAAAGCAAGTCCACCGCCAATAATTATGAAAAGCAAGGCTTTAACATTTTTACCCTTAGACTTAATTATCATAAATAGGGTAACTGGTGCTAAAATCAAGACGGAGACAAATAGGGTAAGCTGATGAGATAGCACCAATGCGAAAGCAGCTACACAGGCAACTATCATGTAACGCTTATGTTCAATAGCGAGCGGCAGATACAAAAATAAAAGCAGCATAAAGGCTATACCCAAAACGCTTGTGTAACCAGCCCACAGGTTAATTTCAAACATGGGAAAACACGCAAACAGCAAAGATGCCGCAATCACACCTACTTTCTTGTTAAATACACGTGCACTAACAAGATATACACCAAAAATTAGCAGCCAATTAGTTAATACAGCAGACACTTTAACAAGTAAAATTAGCTGCTCGATACTTGTAGCACCTGTAAAAGTTATCAAAAAAGCCAACAAAATTTGATAAAGAGGAGGCGTCCAGCCTAAGTTAGCTAAAGAGATTCGTCCAGTGTCTAAGAATTCTTGAGCACGAGCCAAATGCACAGAATTGTCATTTCCAAGTATAAGCCCATTAGCAGATATGGTACCGTAAAAGACCAGAATAACTATTAGAGACATACCTATCAAAAACGCAAGCTCTAATAGCCTATTTTTTGAAGCCTTTAGCACCAAACTAAGATCCTCCATCCCTTTTTATAGTATATACATTATTTTACTTCAAATATTGCGACCTCATCGCTAATAAACACAAGGTTAAACAAGGGGTCATTTGCAAATTTGAGTTTCATTTCAGCTTTAACCTCTGCCTCATAATAACTTGGTATAGCAATGTAATTTATATTATTAATTTTTAGTTCAGCCTGATAGTCAAAGGGTGTTAGAAGAGGCGAATTATCACGAGTTTCAGGTTCTAAATTGAGAGCGATTTGTTGGTTAAAAAAGTCGCTGAGGGCCTCGTCATCACTATATATTTTTCTATCATTAGTAACTGAATAGGTTGTTAACGACATCTGTATCTTTGCCTGCTGTTTACCATCTAAATTATAATCAAGACGAACGTTAGTAAAGCATAACTCAGGATATGCTCTAGAGTTTACCAAAGGAATACTTTGATCAAATATTACCTGCCCAAAAGCACTTACATCTTCTGCTACAAACCCGATAGTATTAGGTCTTTTAAAACCTACTTGTAGGGCATTAACATCTAATGAAGACTGCAACCAAGATAGAGAGACATTCTCTGCCGTAGCTTCAAGTATGTAAGTTATGTTAACAAATTTAGAGCCTTGATGTACTGTTGTTAGCTGGGTACAGGTAAAGTATTCATTACCTTTAATTATTGAAACTGTGGTATGCTGGGTGTCATTTTCCATGTACATGTTTTTAACAGGCAGCCTAGATAGGGGTACGGAGCGGGGAATACCGTTTACGTCATATAAAATTGTTGTTTGATCATTATTGAAATTGAAGAGTGCGTAGGGGAGATAGGTCCAATTTAAGCTTGTAAGAATTTGAGGGTTATGTCTTGCCATGTATCCGCCGTCTTCTTTAACTTGGATATACATAATTTCGTCATCTAGTTTGTATGAGCTTCCAAAGAGATAGTTGGTGTCAAGCAGGTTATTTGCCACTTGGGCAATTGGGAATTCACGTGAAAGTGAAATGAACTGGGGTTCAACAGCACTCCATGTAGGTCTTTGGGCAAATCCTGCAAACCACCAACCGTAATATGCTGTGGTGACAAATGTGGCATTATCAGGGGTGTTAACTTTAGCCCACTCCATAGCTTGATAGAGGGGGTCAGACATTATTTGATAAAAACTTTGGGGAGCTAAGCTTTCGCTGGGAGTTATAAAGACAGGTATAAATAAAAAGCAAGTCAATAAGAGACCAATAATAAAACCTGCATACAAATTAGCTCTTGTCAATTTTCTATAAAGTTTATTTGAAAAAGCAGTTAAACAATTGGGAGTTACCTTATCTGCCTCATCGACTGCACTAGTTAACTGCCCTGTTAATGTACGGTATGTATCAATTACGCGAGCAAAAAAACCTGAACCATGATCAATAAAGACACCCATTAAAATTATCAGAGGAGTTAGTACAAAGTACAAAAACCGGTTATAATCAGTATATTGTCCAATAAGATACCCTTGGGTAAACAGTGTAGGAACAAACAACCATAAGGCTAACAAAATAGTGGGAACGGTAAAGTAGCGTTTATGATATTTTTTAGATAAAAGAAAGAAAAGACCAAAAACCGCAAAAAGCGGCAAAACAAGCTCTAAAGACAATACTCTAGAAGAGAGAATTGCCTGATTAATCTCTATAGATGTCTGATTAGTTAAATACACAGGAACAATCTGCAACAAATAAGGAGAAACAAGTAAAGCACCAAAAATAACAGGCAATAACCAACTTAACGCTTCAAACCGTGTAGTTCCAATTTTTTTGCCAAAAACTAAACTAGCTAAAATCACAGAAAACAATATACTTACAAACATAAGGCTACTAAGTGAATGCACCAGAAATATTGAACCAATCAATATTGAGGTTGTAATATAGAAAGGAATTTTTGTGAAACGATTTTTTTGAATATATAAATAAAAAGCTATAGGAATTAAAAGAAGAGCAACAACATTTGGATAACCACCCCAGAGCAACATTTCAATATCAAAACGTGAAACAGCCACAAGAAATGCAACAACAATCGCAGCAGATTCCTTCCAAACAACCCGCGTAATAATATAGGAAGCCAAAACTATTACTGACGAAAATAATGAAGCTACTAGGGCATGTACTAGATATTCAGGCATACCTGTCAACATCATTAGCTGAGCAACAAAAATGTGGTAACCGGGAAAAGTAATAGATAAACCGCCACCCATTTGATAATTATTATAAAGAAAATCAACGTTACCGCCCTGATTAATTATTGAATGTATGACACTATTATGTAAGCCTATATCAGAGCCTGACGGATAGATCTCATATGTCATTAATAAGAAACGGTATAGAAAAGCAAAAACGAATATTACAAAAAGCAGCATCAAATGTTTATTTGTAACTTTAACCATGTTAATTCCATCAAATTTTGCTTTTCTTTTTAAGTGTATATAGGTGGAAAGATTAAAGGTTTAAATAGCAATTTCGAGTATAAAAAGCCAGAGTAAAAAAACGGAAAACAGGTGTTTATATGTCCTGGCTTAAATCTATGATGGAAAAAGAACCCCCAGAACCAGAAAATCCAATAGGCACAGTAGTAATCGGAAACATTGAACCGGATATGCATGATACAGCAAAAGAGGCAGTCCGAAAATCACTAAAACGTGCAGGATTCAAAACAATTGACGTTGGAAAAAGCGTTGCACCACAAGTTTTTGTTGACAAAGCAAAAGAAAACAAGGCAGATCTTATTGCACTCTCAGTTAACACTGTACCAGCAAAAAACAACTTGGCAAAACTTGATGAAGCACTCAAAGCAGCAGGTCTAAAAGACAAAGTTGGCATAATCATGGGCGGCGCAGCAGTAAAGAAAGAAGACGCAGACGCATTTGGCGCACTCTTCGGCAAAAACAAAGAAGAAGCACCAGAGTTAGCCAAAAAAGCATTGAAAAAATAAGCATCGGCTGATGAAGCAACATGCAAAAATTCAAGACGCCACAAAAAATCTATGAAATTGGAAAAGTAAAGGTCGGCGGCCAACCAGGCGAGTTACCAACATTCCTTATTGGTTCCATTTTCTGGCTTGGTCAAAAAATGGTTTCTGATGCAAATAAAGGCATCTTTGATGCTGCAGCTGCAGAAGATATCATTAACAGATGTCAAATACAAAGTGACATTTCAGGCGTACCTTTCGCTCTTGACATTGTCGGCACAACAGAGCTAGCTTTTGAGAAATATTTTGACTTCGTTACCAAACACACAGATGTCCCACTTATGCTTGATGCTATGAGCCCAAGAACACGTATGGCAGCAGCAACTATTGCAAAGAAAATGGGTCTACAAGAGAGATGCTTCTACAACTCAGTTTACAAAGGAGTAACTGATGCTGAATTAGCAAACTTGAAAGAAAGCGGCATTACAATGTCAATCGTCTTAGCAGACGATCCGCATGACACATCACTTGCAGGTAGAATGAATGTTGCTGACGAAGCTTTAGCACTTGCAGCAAAAGGCGGAATTACAAAACCCCTAGTTGACACATCCATGCCATCTTTCCAACCAGACATGGGAAGCTCAGTTGTAGCTTTTCCAATGATGAAAGAGAAATATGGTCATCCTGTAGGCACAGGTAGCGGTAATGTTGTTACAACCATGGGTTGGGTAAAAGCTAACATTGCAAAAGAATACAGAAAAGGCACTGTTACAGCAACTAATGCAATTTTGCAGACAATGGGCGCTAACTGGTTAATGTTCGGTCCAGCTGAACAAGCTGAATGGGTCTTCCCAGCAGTAGCAGTTGTTGACACATACATCGCATCTGCAGCAGCAGACTTTGAGACACAACCAGTAGATGTTGAATCACATCCAATATTCAAGATGTTTGCCTAAACCTCTTCTCTTTTTTATTTTTCAACAAGCTTATTTTTATTTAAGTAATTACATTATAAAAACCATGAAACCACTGCGCTGGCTAGAAACAATCATAATACTTACAGCACTAACTCTCCTCTCCGCTTACCTCATACCCGCAGAATCCAAACTTGTCATCATACGCTACGCATTTAGCGTCATATTCTTGTTTACTATCCCAGGCAACTGTTTAATTAACATACTATTTAGAAAACAAAATAAACTAGAAATAATAGAAGAAGCCGTCTTAAGTGTTGCACTAAGCTTTGGCATAACAAGCATTACAGGACTATTCCTCGGACTCTCACCAATAGGATTAAACTTTATATCAGTTACAACTACACTAAGCAGCATCACACTAATCTTGGCAATAACAGCTTTCATACTAAAAAACAAAGATCAAAAACACACAAAACAACAGAACAACAACAATATAACAACATAATTTTCCAGTAACTAACGTATCATGGTGCTTTTTCTATTATTAACTGCTTGTTTTCAGCATTAATCTTCACTTTTACCCTTTCATTAGACTTAAACGGAAATGCACTATCTCTTACAATCTCTATTGGAACATAGATGAAAAATTTATCATACATTTTCCCACCCGTCTGCGTGGGACGATTAATCAATTTACCATAAGTCGCTAACATTATAGCAACTTGATTTTACATTAATAGTGATAGCCATCGTGTTTGAACCAGTTTTTAATATCGTTAAGAGTAATGGTAGCTAATGCTGTCTTTAGAGCAACTTGCAAATCCTCAAAGGTTCTAGCCTTCAACTTTCGCAGAACAACCTTCACC
>WRGM01000129.1 GCA_009787175.1 Candidatus Bathycorpusculum fermentans
CTTACAAACCATTTCACACACTTCAGTACACAACACAGCAAAAATCCACAACAAACAGTTACCACCTAAAATTAGCCTGATGACATTGGTGGTACAGGGGGTTTTTGGAAGCTTATAGGTGCAAATGGGCAGGCTACTGTTGCTGTTGATGGTAAATTGACTCTTGATGGCATTTTTATCACTCATAGAAACGGCGAGTTTGGAAGAGGCGTGGCTGTTAATAGCGGTGGTACACTAGTTATGAATAGTGGTGTGATTGCTAATAATGCATATGATGGTAATGGTGGTGTGTGCGTTGATATTTATTCGAGTGGTACTTTTCTTTTGTCTGGTGGTGAGATAGTTAATAACACTGCTACATATGGTGGTGTGTATGTAGCTAATGGCTCTTTTAAGATGTCTGGTGATGCAGTTATTGCTAATAATACTGTTACCTCTGGTCATGGTGGTGGTGTGTATGCAGTTGCTAGTTCTTTTGAAATGTGTGGTAATGCAGTTATTGCTAATAATAAAACGTCTATGGGTGGTGGTGTGTCTGTGTATGCTTTTTGCACTTTTGTGATGTCTGGTAATGCGGTTATTGCTGGTTATTGCTAATAATACTGCATTAGCTGGTGGTGGTGTAACTGTGGATTGGACGGGGTCTTTTACTATGCGTGATAAGAGCGTAATTTCTAGCAATGCAGCTTATGATGGTGGCGGCGGTATAGTAGTGTATTCTGGTGGAAATGTCGAGCTATTAGGTGGTACGATTTCGAATAATGTAGCATCGGGTAATGGTGGAGGAGTTCAGGTTACTAGTGATAACGCTCTTGTAGATTTTGGACGGTTGTCTGTTGGTGAGAATGTAGTGTTTTCAAATAATAGTGCTTCTACAGCGTATAGCAGATCTAGTTCACATGATGCAGTGTATAATGCGCAGATAAAGGGTACCAGTTGGTCATCGCCTTTTACACAGGGTACAATAATTATGATATAAGTTATACTGCTGGTACATTACTGACGTATACTGTGACTTTATATGAGACTTCTAATGCCACAACAGTTAGTTATTTGACCGGTTCAACTGTTACAGTTAATGTCGGTTCACGCGATGGCTATGTTTTCGCTGGCTGGATAGTTTATAAGGGTGGTGTGTCTTTGTCTGATAGGTCTACTGCAACTTTTACTATGCCTTCAAACAATGTTGCGCTTGCTGCTACATGGACTCTTATTTCGTCTGGTGATAAAGGTCAAAATGGTTCTTCACCTAATCCTTCTCCAAGCGAACCTGTACCAAGTATACCTGCACCTAGCTCATCAAATATTACTGTTGATAAGGATGTGGCGTGGGCTATTAGTGGTATTATGCTGTTAGCGGTGTTAGCGGCTGTGGTGCTAGTTATTGTGGTTATTGCTGTAGTAGTTTTGCTGTTGCGAAAAGAGTCAAAGGCTTAGCATGTAACGGTACCGGTGCATGGCTATAACCTATGTAGCGCTACACCGACTGCTAATGTTTTTATGAAATTCTTTCACGGGCTTTTTATTGGTCTATTTTGCCTAATAGGACTCTAAACCCGCTTTCTCTTGATATAATTGTGCAGTTACCAAAGGTGTTAGTGAATAGTTCTGGAAAAGTTTTTGCGCCAATTTTGGAGCGGATGACCATTTCAAAAGTGGCTCCTGTTTGCATGTTTTTTGGTGCTTGTGTAATAATGTTTTTTACTGTTTCCATACCCGCGCTTACTGGGGGATTTGATAGTATGCAATCAAATTTTAAGTCTTTAACGGGTTCATATAAATGTCCATATTGTGCTTTAGCGTTGATTATTTTGTTTTTTTCAATATTTTTTTTCGTTAAACTAATTGCTCGTGTATTAATATCTGTCATGTAAACTTGTAATTTAGAGTTAAAACTGGCGGCTGCTATGCCGACTGCTCCATAGCCGCATCCGATATCTAGTATTGTGCCTTTTTCGGGGAGGATCATTGATTTAATAAGTAATTGTGTTCCTGTGTCTATGCGGCGTTTGGAGAAGATGCTTGAGGCGGTTATAAATTCAAAGTTTTTGTCAAAAAATTTTGCACGTATTAAGCTATAGTTTGCTTCTGATTTTGGAGAAGAGGAAAAATAGTGATCGCCCATAGTCGTCTTTTTTTTATTGTTATTCATTGTCTTTACCGGTTTTCCAGACTTTTGGATAGGTGCCTCTTGGCATTATCACTCTCTCTGGTGTTGCGATGATGCCGTGTTCAAGATTTAAAATTTGCTCTGTAGTCTCTACGGCTTTTGAGAGTGTGACAACTTCTCCTTTTAGGGTCATAACGGCAATTAGGGTGTCTTTTTGGATTTGTGTATCAACTGTTACAACCCCTGGCGCTGTAAGACTTGCTCCATGACATAACGCGTCAACTGCTGAGTCTCGCACTGTAATTTTAGGTATCAATTCCAACGCTGTTTCCATGGGTTGAATAAATTTATGCAAAATTGCCATGTCTTTCTTTGTTTTATATTCATCAAACCAGTAGGCGATATCATGCAAATTTACATGTGCTGCACTAGTTTCCGTAAACGGTCCTGCACGTGACCGCCTGAGCTCCTGCATATGCGCTCCAACACCTAAAATTTCGCCAATATCATAACACAGCTTACGAATATACGTCCCACCCTCACAGCCTACTTTAAAAAGTACATGTCGACCATCCATTTCGATAAATTCATTATAGTAAATGCGTCTTGTGCGAATCTGTCGTTTAACTGATGATCGCAATGGCGGGCGTTGATATATTAAATCTTCAAACTCTGCTAGAACACGGCGTACATGATTCTCATCCGCGTTACCGTGAAGCTTCATAACGCAGATATACTCTTTGCCCGTGTAAAGTAATGCCTGCACAATTTTTGTAGACTCTTCTAAAGTGACCGGTAATACGCCTGTTACTTGTGGATCTAATGTTCCTCCATGGCCAATAGCGTTTATTTTTAAAATTTTTTTGGTCCATGCTGCAACTTCATGACTTGTTGGGCCAGCCGGCTTGTCAAGGTTTATAATACCATACTTAATGTATTCTTCCGCTGGCCGCTCAAAGGGGGTATATCCAAATTTAGGGTTCGTCATATCCTCTGTTTTTGTTAAACTTTCGCGTCTAGTTTCCCATGGCGGATTGGTTCTTGGCATTAATACTATTGCTCCTTAATTGAAAGAAAAGAAATGTAGTTGATGTAATTAAAGTTTGAATTTAAAATTTACGCTTTCATTAACTCTGCTTTACCAGTGTTCTCTAAGACTTGAGCTACTTCATCATCTGACGCGCCCCTGTTAATTTCAATTTTATCTTCAAGAGGTGCAACGTGATTCAAATTTACTCTTCGTCTTTTAACTCCATTAAGCTTTTTTGGTCCAGTTACAAGTATGAAACTTTTATCCATCAAATCAATAATGACACATTTTTTACCTTGTTCTCTACCGAATTGTTTAACGCATATTCTTCCGACTTCTATAGCAGGCACTTCATCTAGCCTCCAATATACCGAATAATAAAACAAGCTATTTAAGTTTACATAAAACTACCGCTAAACAATCCTGATAAATTACTCATTACACGATTAAGCGTCTGAGAAACTGAAAAACCGTAACGAGTTAACTATACGCTAAAATAAAAAAAGAAGAAAAAAGGTGTATTGTTGTTTTTTATTTCTTTTTGATTATCAATATGCTAGCGATGATGACTGTTATAATGATTGCAATGCCCATGCCGATGATGTATAATTCATATGGTGGATTACCTTTAGCTGTTGCTGTTATTGTCATTTCATTTTGTGCTGAGTTTTGATAATATGATTCTGAACCTTCAAATATTGCATATATTGTGTATTGACCTTCTATTTCTGGTGTGTATTCAAATGAAAATCTGCCGTTTAAGTCACTTGTTGTTTCGCCCAATATGTTATAGTTACCATTTGGATCAATTGCTGCTAATGTAATTGGAACACCGTTCGCCATTGGCTGACTGAATTGTTTGTAGACATAGAGCATCCATTCACTCATGTCAGCATCAGATACTGCTGGAACACCATTAGGGAAACGTAGCTGCACCTTATCACTTTGTGCACCTGGTGAAACATCCATGATTGTTCCTTTAATTAAAACCGGCGTTTTTGCTACAACACCAACGTCAGGTGCTGACAGGGTCATTGCAACTGGACCTTTACCAATTGCATAAATCTGCTGATCATAACTATCCATGGTGACAATTATACTATCACCTATAATCGCGCGGCCACCCCACATTGTTTGACGGAACATTCCAAATATCTCCCAAACAATCTCACCTGTATACGCATCAAGTGCAATAAATGGTGCACCTCTTGGCTTAGGCTCTAGAGTAGAATGTTCACGGTGACCAACATAGATTTTGCCATCTGAGATAAAGCATGGACTTATCCACCAGTTTTCTCTAATATATGATTCTGTATATTTGTCTGTTGCCTCATATGTCCAAAGTGTTTTTCCATCTGTAATGTTATAGCAGTAGACAATACCGCTTGGTCCTGCCTCATATAGTCTGCCGTATGCGATGAGTTTTTCTGGTGACGAGTTTGCCGTAGCTCCAGCCCAGGCATCTGCATAATTCTGTGGCTCTGTTGACCATAAATGTTTACCGTTTATTAAACTAAAGGCGTGACTGACTCTGTTTTCTTTTGTCCAAAGAATAGCTACGTAATCATTTTGGTTAAAGGTTGTCCATCCTGACTGTGTACCTGAAGTAGTTAATCCCTGCCATTCCTTAGGTGCCTGCCAAGTTTCACGGTAGAATAATACTGTTCCTAAACTTGCTGGATTAAGACTTATGCCTGTAAGTGTTGTACCTTGTGCAGAATAGTTACCATAGATAACGCGATCTTCTGGATATGCAATAAGTAGATTTCCTATACTACTTGTTATACTTGGCAAGGAAATGTTTACGTCATAACCTAAACTTGTTGCATTATACGTTCTACCTTGAACATTGCTACCCCATGCGTCTCCTGTGCTAGCGCGTGTACCATTATTTACAACATACGTAGAATTCCACTGCAATAAACGATAATCCGGATTACTTGCGTCTCCAATGTTAGTAACTGAATATATTAGCAGTTCACCACTTGGACCGTAAAAAACGCTTCCAGATGGAACATTAGTCATATTATATTTAAGATCACCCGTCAACGCATCAAGCGCAAACCAGTTAGTTCCACTAACCATCCAAACATATGCCCATGTGCCACGGTTATTATAATTGCTAAATGTAAGTATTTGACCTCTGCTAACTCTGCTACCGCCAAAATCATAAGATCTTTCCCAGAGCACTTTACCTGTGTGTAAGTCAACTGCAACAATTGTCTGCGTTGGCGAACTACTTACATATCTATTATAATACAAAACACCAGCTAAAATTATGGAACCTACAAATTTGCCCTCATAAGCATCACCATTTTGGAAACCAATCTCATAATTATCTCCACCTGCTAGACCACCCATAGTATCACCAACTGGCATAGTCCATAGAACATGTGCACTTTCTGGCGCATCATTATATGGGGCATACAAGTTTTGCGGCTTGTTAACTAACCAACTTCCTGCAATAGACCACCATTCACGAAGCTGTGAATCAATAGGCCTAGTCCAGTACTCAGCTGGAAGATCATGACCTGGATAACTTGGCTTCGCATCTTCTGTTACCGTAAGTACGATAATCTCACTTTTATCTGGCTTATACCATACATTATTGTACTCCTGACCTTCAAAGATACATTGCAATTTATATTCGCCAACTTTATCAGGTGTAAAACCGTAGCCGCCTGAACCCGTAGACCAGGTCTTACATGGAACAGTTTGCACATGACCCTTAGGATCAGTGATTGATACAATCACATTCCAGCTATCATCAACATTATTTAATTGATTTAACAAACCATAGTTAATTAGAACGAATTGACCTACACCAGCCGTCATTGGAACAGCATCGATAAATGTATACGAAACTCTTTCAGTCGTTTGCGCATTTGTCGGCAATGTACTCGTGATTATAGTTGCAACAAATGACAATATTAAAAGTATTGCAATTGTTGAAAATATTTTTTTACTTTTTAAATATCTCATTTTTATTTTTTTGCCTCCATAAAACTTTATACATCTTTTTTAAATCTTATAAATATAACTTAAATCCACATTTGGCACATGACCTTTTAATTTGTCCTCTATATTTTTCTAAATCTGACTATATAGCGCACTAATATCTGTTTTATCGCGGTACCGGTTCTATGCTGGCAATATGTACGTAAAAGTGTTCAAAAATATCCTTTTGCTTGAATAGTTACAACTTATATAGTTGTAAAAATTTTTGTTATAGTACCGATGCGTTTTTATCTGCCGGCTTTGCTTGCACCTTAATGTATCTAGTTGAAATATCAAAAATACGTTAAGATGTATCATAACGGTTGTCAATATGGCAAACTGTAAAAATAAGTCTGGTGGTCTAACTACCAAAGAAGTTAAATCTCGTCAGTTAAAGTATGGGAAAAATGAGTTGACTCTGCAGAAGAGAGAAAGCTTTGTAAAAAAGGTGTTTCATACTCTTTGTGAGCCTATGTTTTTGTTATTACTTATTGCTGCTGTTATTTATTTTATTCTAGGTGAACCTCGTGATGGGGTTATAATGTTGTTCTCTGTTGTTGGGATTATTAGTATTGATATTGTCCAAAAATGGAAAACTGATAAAACGTTACATGCTTTAAAAGACCTCTCTGCGCCTCACATCAAAGTTTTAAGGAATGGAAAAGAAACGCAAATCGCCAGTGTTGACCTTGTTCCTGGCGATATTATGATGATTCACGAAGGTGTAAAAATTCCTGCGGATGGTTTTGTGGTTAGCTGTAATGATTTATGCGTTGATGAGTCTTCGTTGACTGGTGAGTCTGAAAGGGTTTGGAAGGTTTCAATAGAAAACTCTGATAGTTCACATGATTATTGGCGTAAGGATTATTGTTATGCTAGTACTCTTGTGCTTCATGGTTCTGCTGTTGTATGTGTTGATAAAATTGGTAAGGCTACGGAGTATGGTAAAATTGGTGTTAATGTCTCTGAGGTGTCCAAGGAGCGTACTCCGCTTCAGTTGCAGATTGGTAGTCTTGTTAAGATATGTGTTGGTATTGCCGCTGTTTTATTTGCCTTAGTTAGTGTTGTAACTTGGTTTAATATTTCTAGTTACATGTTTCAAGATAGGCTTATTGGTAGTGTGCTTGCGGGTGTTACAATAACTATGGCGTTGATACCTGAAGAGTTTCCTGTTATTCTAACAGTGTTTCTTTCTATGGGTGCGTGGCGTTTAGCTAAGAAGGAGTCTTTGGTGCGTAAACTCTCATCTGTTGAAACTCTTGGTGCAGTGTCCGTTTTATGTGTGGATAAAACGGGTACTCTTACTATGAATCAGATGACTGTACAGGAGGTTTGGGCTGTTAATAATGATGGTGCTGGTAGCGGTGGTGAAGAGGGTCTTTCTAAGATTATGGGTCTTGCCTGTGAGACTAGTGCTTATGATCCTATGGAGAAAGCTATGCTTGACTACTGTGAAAAGTGTGGTCTTAGTAAGCAGAGTCTTTTTGGGGATAGTGTGCTGCTTGCTGAGTATGCTTTTACGCCTGAGTTAAAGATGATGGGGCATGTCTGGCGTTGTGATGGCAAAATAGTTATAGCTGCTAAGGGTTCTCCTGAGCGTATATTAACTATTTGTCAATTGACAGCTGATGAGCGTGTTTTAGCGGAACGTAAAATTTATGAGATGGGTCAGCAGGGTCTTCGGGTTATAGCTGTGGCAGCGGCAACTTTGAGCAGTGAGTCTGATATACCTAAAAATCTTGTTGACTGCACTCTAACAATATGTGGCTTAATTGGTCTTGTTGATCCTCCGCGTGAAACTGTTAAAAATGATGTAGCCCTCTGTAGTAAAGCCGGTATCCGTATTGTTATGATTACAGGTGATAATGGAATAACCGCAGCGGCTGTTGCGAAAAGAATTGATATGAAGAATTATGATAGTATAATTACAGGTGATGAGCTTGAGAAAATGTCTGATGCTGATTTGCGAATGATTGTTAAAAGGGTTAACATTTTCTCTCGAGTTACACCTGAGCATAAGCTGCGTATAGTGAAGGCTTTCAAGGATAATGGCGAAATTGTAGCTATGACGGGTGATGGCGTAAATGATGCCCCCGCATTAAAATATGCCGATATAGGTATCGCTATGGGTAAACGTGGAAGCGAAGTATCCCGTGAAGCAGCTGACCTAATTCTTATGAACGACAACTTTTCCACTATAGTAGACACCGTAAAAGATGGCAGACGAATTTACGACAACATACGCAAGGCAGTAAGCTATGTCTTCACCATACATGTACCCGTAGCCTTAGTAACTCTATTTGCTCCTCTATTAGGCATATATCATACAAGCTTGCTGCTCCTTCCCTTGCATATCGTTTTACTCGAACTAATAATAGATCCAACATGCTCCATTGTACTAGAACGACAACCTGCAGAAACAAATATTATGAAACGACCACCGCGGAACCCAAAAGAAAAACTGTTAGACCTTAAAACTTTAACAAAATGCATCCTGCAAGGTATAACCATATTTGCCACGTCATTTGGCATTTATTATTACATGTTAACATCCTTTTCTCCTAATAACGCATTTATAGCCCGCTCTATGGGTCTTGCCGTTTTAATATTTGCTAACCTATTCCTAGTACAAGTCAACAGTTCCAATACTGATAACATTTTCACCTCCCTTAAACGTTTATCTAAAGATAAAGTCCTATGGACAGCAAATATTCTTACGATAATAGGACTATTTGCAATGCTATATAGCCCCCTAAACAGCTTTCTAAAACTTGCCCCCCTCTCAGCCGCTCAGCTACTCTTTGTTTTAGGCATAGCCGCCGCGTCTGTATTATGGTATGAAATAGTAAAAATAGTGAAAAAGCTTAAAGAAAATTAGGTCATGAACCTTTTTACTGTCTCATATAAAATACTAGTACCAAATACTAAATTGTCAATTGATATACGCTCATCTATACCATGTTCACGTCTAACATATTTTCCATCTATAGGCGGCTCTGTGTACATTGGATGAAAGCCATAACAAATACTGCCCTGTTCACGATAAAACTTTGAATCCGTTCCTCCACATAACAACGTAGGTGTTACCGTACAGTTAGGCTCAAATTCACAAAGAACATCCGTTATAGTCTTATAAAGCGGCGTCTCTATCGATGACTCCGTACCATTACACAGCTGCAAAAACTCTAATTTTAACTCACTAAGCCCTGCATCAGATAATAGCCCTCTAATTAATGATAATGTACCCTCAACAGTCTGTCCAGGCAAAATTCTGCAGTCAAATGTTACCTCACACGTACTAGGGATAATATTCGTTTTAACACCGCCTAACAACATAGTCGGAGTTAGAGTTAATTGTATCCTAGGCCGAATCTCTTCAGCCAAAGGCTCCCCTTTACCGGCTAAATAGTCAAGGATCTGCATACTCTTCTCAGGACGCATTATTAACTCTTCAAAAATCTCTTTTAAATCAGGATTCTTTTCTGCAATTTTTTTAAGAAACACTTTCACTGTTGGAGTATAAACAATCTCCGGCTTGTAACTACAAAGCTTTTCAACAGCACAAATTATGGGCTCTATAGCGTTAACCGCAGTATTTGGCATAGAACCATGCCCCGGCTTGCCATAAGCTTTAAGCTTAAACCACATTACCCCTTTCTCAGCAGTATTTACCGTAAAAACATTACCCCTCCTTGTAGGAATAGACGCGCCCCCTCCCTCATTTAACACATAATCAGCCATAAACTTTTCGTGATGATGCTTCAAAAGCCAACTTACACCATTAAAACCGCCATTTTCCTCATCAGCCGTAGCAGCTAGCAGCACATCACCTTTAAGTTTAATACCATTACGCTTAAGCAGCTTTAATGTCATAACCTCTATAGCCGTCATACCTTTCATATCTAAAGTGCCTCTGCCATAGACAAAGTCATCTTTTACTATGCCCTCAAATGGCGGAACGCTCCACTCCGCCGAGTTAGCTGCAACAACATCAAGATGCGAGAGCAAAAGCAAACTTGGTCCATTCCCTGCGCCTTCCAAACGTGTTATTAAGCTGCCTCTTGCAGGTTTTGCCTCTATAATTTCGCACTCAAAATTATCTTTACTTAACTCTTGCTCTAAAAACTGCGCTGCAAATATTTCGTTACCGGGAGGATTAGTTGTATCTATGCAGACAAGTTTTTGTAATAACTCACAAACTTCATCGCGAATTTGATGCATTAATTGAATGGACATATGCTTCCTCAATTGAACTTATAATGTGATGTTCATAAGTATTGTTGCTATTTCCTTTAAAGCTGTGCTATTTTCTTCAAAATAAAACGATGATGTTTATATATATCGTAAAAAAATTCATAATCTCAATACGAAAGATGATGATATCTATGAAAGACCTAAAACCAATAGACTACAAATTACTTTTCGAACTAATGAAAGACTCACATAGAAGCGACAGACAACTTGCTAAAGCTTTAGGCGTATCACAACCAACAGTAACAAGAAGACGTACTATGCTTGAGCAAAACTATATAGAAGGATACACAGTCATACCAAAATTCGGACAAATCGGCTTCGAAATATCCGCATTCACATTCCTTAAAAGCAAACTAAAACAAAAAACAGGACAAGAAAAAATAGACGCTATTAAAAAACTTAGAGAATGGTACCAAAAACAACCAAACGTTATCCTATTCACAGACGGACGCGGCATGGGCTGGGACGCAGTATGCATCTCACTACACGAAAACTATACAAGCTTTTCAGAATTCATACGCGCACACGACTCAGAACTTTCAGAATGGATAATTGAAAGCCAAACATTCAACTTCGACCTAAAATCAGGCCTAAACATTAAACCATTCCACCTAAAATATCTAGCAAACTCAAAATAAATGGCGATAGTAACAATTACTATAGCCTAACACATTTTTTATTTACTCATGAACTATTTTTCAGTAGTCTGCGAAGAGCTAGACATTGTATCTACATTCTGCAATAGTTGCTTGAGTAACATTTTCACTGTATCTTTTGGAAAATCATCAGCCGCATTTTCAAGCATTAATTCCAGCAATTTACGCACATTCACACTTTGAGGCAGTATGTAAGGAACTGTGCAAAAATAACATGCAATTATTTGGTTGGAGAAATCATATAATTCCATTCTCCATGCAACCCTATTTTTGAAATAT
>WRGM01000130.1 GCA_009787175.1 Candidatus Bathycorpusculum fermentans
TATGGCACGCTGTCACCACCACAAACTTGTTCCAACAACTACAAAACACCGCAACAAGTATATTTAGGTAACCACTCTCACAATTTTTTCTTACAAAAAGGAACAAATACTAAAACCACCACAACAGAGAGACAAATAAATCCAGGTAGATAGAAATCCGCCAGATACTTTACATATAAGTAGCTAAGTCAATAATTAAGAAATGCGGTGGACGTATGACTTCAAAAAAGTATATCCGCGATGTTATATACGGCTTCATTGAACTGGACGAACAAGAACAAGTTATTGTAAATCACCCTATTTTCAGCGGCTTCGCCGTATCAAGCAACTAGCATTTACAGACATGGTTTACCCTGGAGCATGTCATACACGTTTTGAACATTCACTCGGCGTAATGCAAATGGCCACAAATATGTATGACCATATAATGAATAATTGTACGGTTATAATTCGTAATTATTTTGGGTCTGCAGATTTTGATACTGCAAAGAAACGTTTTAGAAAAATCGTGTGTTTAGCGGCTCTTTTGCATGATGTTGGACATGCACCATTTTCCCATGTAGGAGAAGAATTAATGCCCAAACGTTCAGATGGCAAATACTAGGATCATGAAAATTATGGTGTAGCAGCCATAAAACACTACTTTGAGGAGTTAATCGAAGATACAGATCGGAGTCATCATGTTGCAATAAAAGTAACCGATGTTACAGCACTTTTAGATGAAAATGAATTGGCCATATACTGAAGTGCTGAGCACCTTTTCTTTCGGCAAATTATTTCAAGTCAAATTAGATGCAGATAGGGCAGATTATCTCTTAAGAGATTCCGCACATATTGGTGTAAGTTATGGTCATTATGATATATGCCAAGACTGATTAATTGTTTATCTGTCAAAATGGATAAAACCACTGAAGGGGAACAATGTAGACTTGTTTTAGCCATAATAGAAAAGGTCTGTATGTCGCTGAAAGTCTTGTGATTGCTCGATATCAAATGTTTAATCAGGTATACTGTCACAAAGTACGTAGAATCTATGATTACCACATTACAGAAGCAATCAAAGAAGTATTACCATCTATAGGTCACAAGAACCAAAGGTTTCCTCCTCCAAAAGCATAGACAAATTCATGAAACTAGACGATTGGACAATATTGGGAGCAAATAACAAAAATCAAGAAAAAGAACAGTGTAAAAGGATAGGAACTGTGTTAAAATAACTTACAATATTTTTGATGTGCAATATGTTCAATTGTGTGATTTGTCCATAATGGTGATGGCATGTTAATTATGCACAGTTCCTTATTAATGAGTTTGAGCGTAAGGTTTCTCCTGCAAAGTTTGAATGGTTAACTGACCATTTGGGGTCTTGGCATGAACTAGTCCAATTTAAAATGCTTTATCTAATTTATGATGCTACCGTTTTTTAAACCACAATTTTGAATATATGCATTAGACCCAAGTTACTGGTGCGGAGGGTGGGATTTGAACCCACGAACCTCTGCAGGATAGGAGCCTCAGTCCTACGCCTTTGACCATGCTGGGCGACCTCCGCATAGTATATTCTGTTGTTGTGAGGTTGTGCGTTGATATAAATTTAATTGTTACATTTAAAGGCTTTACTTTAGAGAAAGAGGTTCTAAGTAGATTTTGGCTATACTTGAGTTGTATCTATTTTTTGAGCAGCCAACCCAGCAACCACCGCAACACCACTATAGAGATTTTGGCTATACTTGAGTTGTATCTATTTTTTGAGGGTTATCAGGAGAAGCATTTTACGCGGTTAATTATATGTAATTGAAATAGTAGAAATCAGTTGTGTGTTTGAACCTTGGGTAAGATGTCACGTAGAAATAAGTTAGTTGCACTAATTTTTAGCTCTTTTACGCTTTTTTTATATTCTCCTTATCTATAATTAGTAGTAGTGAAAAGAAGAAACGCTATGGGGATAAAAAGAATTTGTCTGTCTCAAATAATTGTGAAGAATGCAAGAAGAAAAGCTGTGAAGGATACGATTGCTGGAATCCAGATAAAATGATTGAGGTACTCATGAAGAATCATCAGCAGAGTGAGGAAAAGTGGATTGAAAACGGCTTACCTAATCTTGTAGATAAGATAGTGACAAATTATAACACCTGTGGCGGTATGGATCATCTGGAGGGCAAAGATTTGCCGTCTAAAAAAGTTGTTATTGAAGTTTTAGATGATCTTTTCACAGTTCTTTTTCCTGGTTACCTTGGCGATTCGGCGATTAGTAAGGCTAACATAAAGTTTTGTTTAGGAAACAAGTTAACTGCTATTTATGAACGTTTGACCGTGGAGGTTGAAAAAAGTCTCAAGTATATATGTAGAAAGATTAGTGAATGCCCACAGGATATCTGTCAGAAGCGTGCGCATATAGTTGTTAGAGAACTTCTTGAAATGCTTCCGGAAATTCGCTCGACACTTAGCAGTGATATAGAAGCAGCACATAATGGAGATCCAGCGGCTGTAAGTACGGATGAGGTTATACTAAGTTATCCATGTGTTATGGCAATATCGACTTATCGAATAGCACATGAGTTTTACATCCGTTGTGTACCGTTAATTCCAAGAATTATGAGCGAGCATATGCACTCACTAACAGGTATTGATATTCATCCAGGCGCAAAAATTGGTAAAAGCTTCTTTATTGATCACGGCACCGGCGTTGTTATAGGTGAAACAGCAGAAATTGGTGAAAATGTGAAACTCTATCAGGGAGTAACTATAGGCGCGCTGAGTTTTCCTAAAGACGCAAAAGGCAACATTATAAGAGGGCGCAAAAGACATCCAACTATTGGCAATAATGTCACAATTTATAGCGGCGCAACTCTTCTAGGAGGAGATACCATTATTGGAGATAACGTTGTAATTGGCGGAAATACATGGATAACTACCTCAGTAGAAGCAGACACTAAAATTACAAAAGAAACCGAAGAAACCGCATACAAGAAAGAAAAACATGTCTAGAAATGGAAAAAATAAACTTATATTTTGTGAGTTGTTTGCTTAGTTACGAGTTGAGTATCGGAAAAATGTTTGTTTTTCTAGTTTTTAGTGTCTGCTATCATTAGCGTTGTAAGGTCAACCTGTTAACACATAAATGTTATTTTCTAACACTCCCTTAGAAGACAAATTCAAAACTTTCGTGTATACCATTTAATTAAATAGAACTTTTGAACATGTTTTTTGGTATTTACATGGCTATCTTTATAAAAGTTCAGTAAAGAGTACCAGAGAGAGCAATAATTGAAATATGCCACACAGCATCTTGAGCTGCTGTAGTGGTAGAATTATAGTATGTTAAGAGAGCGCGGGGAAGATGCAGAACAAAATTGACACTATACTAGTACTTAATTTTGGAGGGCAGTACTGCCATTTGATTAGCAGAAGAATCAGGGAACGAAATGTTTACTCTGAAATTGTCCCTCATGATATTTCACCTAAAGAAATAGAAGCTTTGAAAGAAAAATTTAACGTAAAAGGCATAATTTTATCTGGTGGACCCGCAAGCGTTTACGGACAAAATACGCTAAAAATAGACCCTAGAATTTTAGAAGACGACATGCCGATAATGGGATTATGCTATGGACACCAGATTTTAGCGCAGGTAGTCAAAGGAAAAGTTGAATCCGCAGCATACAAAGAATTTGGCATAGCACAGGTTATCATTGACAAACCTGTAGGAGTGCTGGAAGGCTTAAGTGGAAAAGAGAAAGTATGGATGAGTCACAGTGATACTGTATACAGTTTACCAGACGATTTTGAAGTCCTAGCCCACACCAATAACTGTCCTATCGCGGCATTTAGACATAAGCATAGAAACATTTACGGTCTCCAGTGGCATCCAGAAGTTATCCACACCGAAAACGGAGCCAAAATGCTACACAACTTTATTTTCAATGTATGTAAATGCGATGCTAATTGGCAAATGGAAGACATTGTCGAAAAGATAGTTCAAGAAATAAAAACTAAAGCAGACAATGAGAAAACAATTATTGGATTAAGCGGCGGAATTGACTCAAGCGTAGCTACAGCATTAGCGGCTAGAGCGTTAAATGAGAAATTAACTGCAGTCTATGTTGATCACGGATTTATGCGCGAAGGCGAAACGGAAGCTATACAAGAAACTTTCAGCAAATTCAAAATCAACTTTATAATTATACAAGCCAAAGAAAGATTTATCAAAAAACTAGAAGGCATAACAGAGCCAGAACACAAACGCAAGATAATTGGAGAAGAATTCATCCGAGTATTCGAAGAAGAGGCCATAAAAGCTGATGCACAATACCTCATCCAAGGCACAATTTACCCCGACATCATAGAATCAGGCGCTAGCAAAAATAGTGCCAACATTAAAAGTCATCATAACGTTGGCGGTTTACCTGAAAAAATTAAATTCAAAAAAATCATAGAACCACTAAGAGAACTATACAAAGATGAAGTGCGCAAAATCGCAAAAATGCTAAACCTGCCAAATGAACTAGTTAACAGACAACCATTTCCAGGACCAGGATTAGCAGTAAGAACTATCGGTCCAATAACAGAGGAAAAAATTAGAACCGTTAAACACTCAGACAAAATTGTACGCGAAGAAATAGAAAACGCAGGCTTAGCAGAAACCCTATGGCAATATTTTACAGTAATTACAGACACTAAAGCCACAGGCGTCAAAGGCGATGCCAGAGCCTATGGTTACGTAGTGGCAATTAGAGCCGTAGAAAGCCGCGAAGCTATGACAGCTAGCTTTGCCAAAATCCCCTATGAAGTACTAGAAAAAATTTCCACCCGAATAACTAATGAAATACCAGAAGTTACTCACGTCGTCTACGATATAACACATAAACCGCCAGCAACCATAGAGTGGGAATAAGCCTCCCGCATATTTTCAACATGTAGTACACTATCATCGTGCACTTGAAGATTTTTTATACAACATTTTAGTATGTAAAGGCAAACGTGTTCATAATTGTTTATAAAAATGTAATATTATTCTTATTCATCGAAGGTGTCATATCTGAAGGCAGTGATTTTAGCAGGGGGATTTGCAACAAGACTACGCCCTTTAAGCTGTAGTAGACCTAAAACGCTTTTTCCAATAGTAAATAAGCCGTTGTTACAGGGGATTTTTGAAGAACTAGCTAGCAGCGATGTAGAAGAGGTTGTTTTAGCAGTCAATGCTTTGACTCAGTTTCACATAAAACAGCAAAAGCTCTCTAAATGTGGTTTAAAAATCAGATATGTAATCGATCCGCCTAAAACACCGTTAGGAACCGCTGGATCCATAAAGAATGCAGAAAAACTTGTTGGTCATGATAAATCGTTTATTGTTTTAAATGGTGACATTCTTACTAGTATTGATTATAAACAATTGTTCAATGTACATGTAAATGCAGACGCATTAGCAACTATTGCCTTATGTAAAGTTGATAATCCCTGTAGGTATGGTGTTGCAGAACTGGAAGAGGGGAATCGTATCAAAAGGTTTATTGAAAAACCAGCTGAAGGGCAAGCGCCGACTAATTTGATCAATGCTGGAGTTTACGTTTTAAGTCCAAAAGTGTTCGATTATATTCCTGAGAGGGGATATTGTTCAATAGAGCACGAAATTTTTCCAGTACTTGCAAAAGAGCATAGACTCTTTGGTCACATGTTCAATGGGTTATGGATGGATATTGGTAAACCTGAGGATTACTTGCTAACTAACAAGTTTATCCTTGATAGATTAGCTTTAGCTAATGAGCTTAAAACATTTAAGAAGGCTAAAGTTGAAATGCCTATAGCCGTAGACACGCATGTTGTTGTAGGTAAAAGAACTGTTATTGGTCCGTATGTAACTTTGGGAAAAAACGTTGTAATTGGGGATAATGTGCAAATTTGTAATTCCATAATTTTTTCTGACGTAAAAATAGGCAATAACACAATAGTTGACGGCGCAATAATAGGTGAGGGCGCAATCGTTGGTGAAAACGTGCATGTTAATAAGAGATGCATTATTGCGGATCAGGCAAAGATCAGAGATAATGTTAGCTTAAATGAAGACTTGGCGGTTTGTCCAGCTAAGGAAGTATCTGAAACTATTTTAAAAAGGAACATTATCTGTTAGGCATAGAGGAAAAAGATTTATGAGCGCATCAAAAAGCCTTTTTGGCACAAACGGTATACGAGGACTTGCTAATGTTGAGTTAACACCAGATGTAGTAGTTAAAATTGGTTTAGCAGTTGGGACGTTTTTTGGGAAGAAAAATTTACTTTTGGGTTATGATGCGAGAACTAGCGGCCCAATGTTAGCTAAGGCGGTAATGTCAGGTTTAACTGCAACTGGGTGTAATGTGTATTTCGCTGGTATGGCACCGACACCGTCTCTTCAGTTTGCTGTTAAAAATCACAAGTTGGACGGCGGGGTTATTGTTACAGCATCTCATAATCCTGCGGAGTATAATGGGATTAAGGTTCTTTGGAATGATGGTATTGAAATTTCGCATGAACAAGAAGTGGAGATTGAGAGGATTTATTTTGATAAAAATTTCAATTTTGCTTCATGGGATAAGCTGGGTAAAATAAGGGATCGATTAGGTATTAATGATGAATACATTTCTGCAATCAAACGCAGAGTGGATGTGGAAAAAATTTCCAAGAAGCATTTTCATATAGTTGTTGATCCTGTAAATAGTGTGGGAGGATTAACTGCGCCGTCTTTGATGCGGGAGTTAGGGTGTAAGGTAACTAGTATAAACGCTAATATCGATGGTACATTTCCCGGTAGGCAGCCTGAGCCATGTCCAGAGAGTCTTGGGGAGTTAGCGGCAACTGTAAAGGCTATAGGTGCAGATATAGGTGTAGCGTTTGATGGTGATGCGGATAGGTCAATTTTTGTTGATGAGAACGGTGAGGTTTACATGGGGGATAAAACGTTTGCTATCGTCTTGAAACAGTTTCTTCTAAAAAATGAAGGCGCAACGGTAGTTACTCCGGTGAGTTCATCAACACTGATTAAAAATATAGCAGACACTTATAAGGGTAAAATTGAGTGGACAAAAGTTGGCAGTGTAACTGTTTCGCATAAAATGAGGGAAGTTAACGCCAAGTTAGGTGGTGAGGAAAATGGTGGAGTTTTTTATGAGCCACATCAGGCAGTTCGAGATGGTGCTATGACCACGGCGTTGCTTTTGGAAATAATGGCTGAAACGGGCAAAAAGCTTTCTGAGCTTGTTGATGAGCAGCCTCAGTATTTTATTGAGAAATGTAAAGTTGAGTGTCCTAATGAGAAGAAGGCAGTGTTGCAGACAAAGATTTTTGAGCAGTTTAAAAATGGAAATATTAGTACTATTGATGGCGTGAAAATTTGGTTTGATGATCAGAGCTCTATTTTGATTAGGGCAAGCGGTACTGAACCTGTATATAGGATGTATGTTGAGGCGAAGACAAGAGAAAAGGCATTAGAGTTAATTGGGGAGTACCGTTTGAGGCTTGAAGAGTTGCTTCAAAGTATTTGATTTTTAGGTCACGGTATAGGAGGGATAATTGTCGTATGTCATCGGTATTGAAGTTGCAGGCGCAAGATGTAGATTCTAATGAGAAGAGATCAGGGTTTACAGTTGGGGTAATTGGCTGTGGACAGAATGGGTTGCTTTATGCGGATGCTTTTGCTGAGGCGGGTTATAGGGTTATATGTAATGATGATAATCCAAGTTTGTTGAAGAGGATATCTAGGGCTAAGAATTGTGGTGTGTCTCCTGAAATTGAGGCGAGTTTGAAAAAGCACATTAACCGGGGTAATTTAACTATTTCAAGTGTACGGAAAAGTGCTGTTGCTCAGAGTGATATAGTCATTTTAGCTATAAATGCCAAGTTGGATGCAAAAAATAAGGTGAATGTTTCGGAGTTAAAGGCGGCGTATAAGCAGGTTGGTATGTCGTTGAGGCAGGGGTCTCTTTTGATTTATGGCGGTATCAACTGTTTTGGTGGTGTGGAGACTATGTTGAAGGAGACTTTGGAGAATACTTCAGGGTTGAAAAGTGGTAAAGATTTTCTTTTGGCTTATAATCCGTTACAGTTTTCGAAATCGTATTCGATGAAAACTTTGAGTAATGCAGAGTTAATTATTGCTGCGTCTGATTTGCAGAGTTTAAATGTTGCAACGGAGGTTCTTAAAACATTAACGCTTAATGTTAGACAGACTAGTCATGTTAGATTTGCAGAGCTTGCGGTGCTCTTTAAAATGGCACAGCAGGATGCGTGTACGGCGTTAGCTAAAGAGTTAGCTATTTTCTGTGAAAAATCTGGAATGGACTATTTTAAAGTGCAAAAGCTAATCAGCGATGACGGCAACTCTAGTTTCTCTCCTACAGTTGACGAGGAAGAAAACAGAAAAGGAACATACTTGCTTATTGAGAGTGCAGAAAATTTTAATGTTAAACTTCGACTCCCAGCAATTAGTAGACAAATTAATGAAGAGGTTACTAAATATGCAATTAATCTAACGCAAGAAACCCTTCGTGTTTGTGATAAAAGTTTACGGAGAGCAAAAGTTGCTGTAATTGGAAACGCTAATCAAGATACAGTAACAGCGAGATACGTAAATACGGCGATTGCTAAAGGTGCAAAAGTTACATTATATGACCCGTTGCTTTCAAAAAATGAAACCCTGGATGGTCCGCCGTTTTTGAAGAAGAGTTTGAATGAAGCCGTGGAAGGCGTGGATTGTCTTGTAATTCTAACAGGGCAGAAACAGTTTGAGCAGTTAAATCTTAGAAAAATTAAAACAAGTATGAAAAGTCCTGCATTGCTTGTAGACTTAATAGGTATAACAGAACCAGAGAGTATACAAGCAGAAGGCTTCATATATCGTGGTATAGGAAGAGGAGTAGTAGGTGTAAATCTTGAATAATATTGGTGTAGCAGTAATTGGAACAGGTTTCTGGGGAAAAAACCATTCTAGAATTTATAAAGAACTGGGAAATACGGAACTGGTGGCGATTTGTGATGTTAACGCGGAACGGGCTAAGGCTATAGCAGAGCAGTATGGTGTGGAAGCTTACACGGATAGTTCATTAATGCTAAAAAATCCTGAAATTCAGGCAGTTAGCGTATGTACATGGTCGATAAAGTTAGCAGAAGAAACCCTAAAATGCTTACATGCAGGCAAACATGTACTTGTAGAAAAACCCATGGCCACAGACACCGGACAAGCTCAAACATTACTAGACACTGCAGAAGCAAACGGACTGCATTTAACAGTTGGCTTCTTAATGCGATTTATCCCAGGATTGCAACAGATAAAACAGGCAGTGGAAACTAGAAAAATTGGTGAACTTGTTTCTGCAACTGCGAAGAGGGTTACACAGTGGCCTGAGAGAATTGGCGATGTGGGTATTGTGAAAGATACGGCTATTCACGATATTGATGTTGCACGGTTTATTTCAAATGAGGAACCGGTAAGTGTTTATGCAAAAATGGGCAATATGCATCATAAACAGTTTGAGGATTATGCTCAGATAATGTTAACTTATGAAAGCGGCAAAACAGCATTTATAGAGTCCAACTGGTTAACGCCATATAAAATTCGCTCTTTAAATGTAACAGGTAGCGAGGCTATCATGCGGTTAGACTATAATAGTCAAGAATTATGGATAGATAACGCTGTTAAAACGGTGCAGCCGAGAAATGCCTTTAAAGAGCCTCTAAAAGCTGAGCTGGAGCATTTTATTGAATGTATTACTGAAAAGAAGACGCCTATGGTTACAGGTGAAGATGGCTATAAGGCATTAGAAATTGCCATGGCTGCTATGGAGTCTTCGGCTAAAAATGCTGTGGTAAAGTTAAAATAACCAATTTAGAAAGTTAGCCCTTCAAGTTGAAGGGTTTTCCGTTTTTTACAATGCCTTCGGGGAATTGTTCTTTCCATTTTTTAAGAAACGGCAAGTCCTCAACGTCTTTACGCAACTCGTCTGGAAGCATCTCAGGAATTTCATCACGAATGGGATACCAACGATGACATCCGGGACAGATAATTACACCTTCAACGATTTCATCTTTTTCTTCAAACACTAACAAGTCAAGAGGATGGTGTTTATCAATTGGACAGGCTAAAATTTCCATTAATGCACGTTTCATACAAGCGTCACAAGAGTATAGTTAAACTTGTTTCTATAAAAACTTACTTGGCAAATCAGACACAGAAATATCCAAAACAGTCTGATACCAATTAGGACCAATACTACGTATAACACGAGAAAAAGCAATATTAAAAGTTACACCTAAAAGATCCAAACAGTTAACCACTTTTCGGCAAGTCTTCTCAACAGGATCCTCACCCCTAGCAGCGTGTTGAAAATCAAAATAATGAATGCACCCACCAGACCGCTTCAAAGCCAAAAGAGCACAGGGCAAATATTCAAAAGCCAACTCAGGCAGGGGCATCAATACACGATCAGCCACACCTCGTAGCTGTGAATTAACAATTTCCTTAGAATCCCCAAACATGGGAATAACACTATCAGAGACATTATTTAACTGCACATTTTCCTGCATAAACTGGTATGCTACAGGATTAATATCAATAGAGTAAACTTTGGTGTTAAGAGTCTTAGCTATAAAAATAGAAAAACAACCAACACCTGAAAACATGTTTACAACAACCTCACCCGGAACAGCAAGCTCAGATATCCGCTTATGTTCAAATAAGAGTCGCGGCGAGATATAACAGCGTTCAACATCAACTTTAAAGAGACAACCATGCTCTTTATAGACAGTAACAGTACGATTCTCACCTGCTAAAAACGTTAGCTGTCTAACCCTAAAGTCACTCTGCACTGCACTGGTTTGCATAAAAACTGCTTTAACTCTACGATGATAAAGACGCATTATTGCCTCTGCAGCTTTTTTAGAACATTCCATATCGTCTAGAGGCGTTTTGATAATAGCTATGTCACCTACAAGATCATAAGAATTATAAACTTTATCCGAGTTCATATCAGATACTCGAGCTTTTAACCCACATCGCATTTTAATTTCTTTATTCATTGGAAACATTTAAAAGTAAAATGTTTTTCTTTGTAAGAAGAGGCGTTTCTAATGGAAAAATCAGGAATTGTTTATGAATGTACACGCTGTGGAGCACGAGTTCCAGCTGAAGAGTTAGAATTACGTGGCGGAGAAACAAAATGCATCCTTTGCGGATACCGCATTTTAAAGAAAGTAAAACCACCCGTAGTTAAAAGAGTACAATCAAGATAAAACAACACATATTTGCTCAACAAAGAGTACCAATCTTTTTCGTTTGTAACTATTCAGTCAATGCTGTCAACCTAGAATTGATTGTTTATTAAAAACTGGCTGGTGTGTTTTCTAGGTTCATTTTAATTGTGTTTTAATGGG
>WRGM01000131.1 GCA_009787175.1 Candidatus Bathycorpusculum fermentans
TACAAAAGTTTCATGCTAATTCTGTTGTTCCTATAAAGCGTAGTAAGAAAAAACCGTTGTCTACGTCTGATAAAGTGTTTAATCGTAGAAAGTGAACATGTTATTGGCTTGGTAAAACGGTTTAAGATTGTGTCAGATCGTTATCGAAACCGCCGAAAATACAATTGGATTAGTTGGATCAAGTATTGCAATTATGATAGGTATCCTATTTTGGTCCTTGATAATATTGGGTATCATAGGTATCATTGTTTTTTGGATATTAAAAGCGCAAGTAATGGCACTATATACTGCAGAATGCGCAAATATCCGCGCTAGATATCAGATTGAGAAAGAAATGTTATGCGACAATTCAAAACACACAAAAAATGGTATGCGTGGCATATACGAAACAGAAGTCGCAGGAAATGCAAACGCGTTTTAGAAGGCTACAAACAAATCTAACCCCACCTAGTAAATCTCTTTACTTTTTTATGAACTCAATAGCTAATCAAGTCCTGTTTAATTTATAGTATAATGCGTTTAGGGTGGGTGTAGATGTTTATGTGTTTTTCCCGTATGAAACCTGCTAGTGTGATATTTGCTTTTTGAGCTGATATTATGCCTGAGTTTAAGACTGCTGCTACGGATGCTACTATGGGTAGTCCTGCTTTAGCGGCTTTGTATATCATGTCGCCTGGGACGCGCCCTGTGATTATTAGGAAGCATTGGGTAAAATCTATTTTTGTAAGTATACCTTTGCCTATTACTTTGTCAACTGTGTTATGACGACCGACGTCTTCTGAGAAGGCTATCAGGGTGCCGTCTGCTTTAAAAATGCCGCTATCGTGTAGACCTCCGGTTTTTTTAAAGCCTTCTGCTTTTTCATTTATCTGGTTGATAGCATCCAGTATTGTTTGTGCATTTACTGTCAAGTCTGATGTTACAGGGGTAATTTTGTCATCGTGTTGGTACGCGGATGTACTATTTTTTATAAGGGGTACTACTCTTGCTCCTCCACGGCGATTTTCCAATCGGCTATCTAAGTCTATGTCTGCTTTAAGTTGTATATTACAAATATTTTCTTTTTCATCTGTTGTAATGCTGTCAATTTCATCAACATTGTGCAGGATTTCTTCAGCATACAGGAATCCAGTGGTAAGTTCTTTAAATTGTGAGGGAGAGCACCAAACGATAGAGGTATAAATGTTGTTTAGAACTATTCTAAGAGGTACCTCTTCTGCTACGATATCGCATGTTTCAGTTACTGTACCCTTTAAGAGGTCAAATCTAGTCATGTCTACTTTCCGCATAAACCATTACCTCAAATGTTGTTTGGTAACAAACTTGATAAATACAGGCAGATATAAAAATTGAAAGTATTTATTGTAAAAGAAGATGTGTTAGATGTATTTTTCGTAGCTATTAAATGCAGGGTTTGTTGCTTTTAGGGCGAAAATTTTGCCTGTTCCTCGTTCTGCTATGTCACCGAGAAATACATAGAAGGGCCCTTGAGCGTTTTGTGTCGCGTCAACTTTGACTTTAGGTTTAATGCTATCAATTGTAAAAGTTGGCATTAACAGTGCAACTGTTCCATTTATGATAATTTTTCCACCAGTCATACATGCGCCTGCACGTATGTCACAGTTTTTTTCAACATAAATAGTTCCGTCTAGCATATGATAGCCAAGGTATCTGCCTGCGGAACCGTTAATTTTGATTACTCCACCTTGCATATAGCAACCTACATCGGTACCTACATCGCCGTCAACTATTATAAGGCCGCCTTTCATACCTGTGCTAGTTCCTCTATAGGGTGAAGCTGTGTAATCTCCAGAGTTACCGTGAACTTCTATTAGACCTTTTTTCATTTCGCTACCTGTCCAGCCGCCAGAGTTGCCGTTTATTACTATTTTCCCGCCGGATAGTTTTTCGCCTGTATGCATTCCTGCATCACCATTTATGACGATTTCACCGGTTTTCATGCCTTGACCGATGCGTTTGACTTTTGAAAAGTCACCTGTAAGTGTAATGTTAGGTGTTTCTATGGCGGTGTCTTCTGTAATGTCGAAGGCATCGTTTAGTGTTATTGTTTCTTTTCCTTCAGTGATGGGTAAGTTTTTGATTTCTTGAATGGTTTTTCCAGCAAATACATCGGCACTTATGCATGCTGCCTGCACGGGCACGTCAAATATTCTTTTTGGCGTAAGGGTTATCATGTTTAAACACTTGCCTCTATCGCTATTTTTTCTGGAACTTTAATGTAATGATCTGTAACGGGGTAATTATCAAATTCGATAGTCCAGTATTCTTTAAATTTACTTTTTATTTTATCATCTATTCTGCAAGGCTCTTTTGTTTGCACATCAAGCCACATGGTCCTACCTGGGGTTGTAGCAACGATTTCTGCATCTTTGACAACGATTTCTCCGTCTTTAATAGTATAGGCGGCGTTGCCAAAGGCTTTACGCACCGCCTTGTATGATTTAGAAATATCTGTTGTCTCAGGGTTTATGTTGTAAATTGAGACATCTGCATCTGCGCCTATGCCAAGATGACCCTTATTTTTAAGACCTAACGCTTTAGCTGTTCCCGCGCGAGTAACAATGGCTAATTCATATAATGAATATTCACGGTCTATGGAGGGTAGTAAACTTTTCTTTTGGGCTTTTTTGTTGCAGTTCTTCAAAGTTGCCTCGCGGGCTTTGCGGCTATATAGCCAGGCGAAAACTCGTGGGTAATGGAAGAATGGACCGCCGTTTGGATGATCAGTGGTCATGAACCATTTCCATGGGTCTTTTATTAGGAGAGATAATTCTAATCCTATGGACCATTGTATGGCGTTTACAGCGTTTTTTCTTTTGAAGTGGAAGGGTATTATGCCGCCGCTGGATTCAGTTTCAACGTCGCTATTTACCCATTTATTATGACCACCTAACTCGTAGAGGGCAAACTCGAAGGGGCCATCTGCGGTCATTGTTGTTGTGTCTGCAAAGGTAACTTGTCCTATGTCGACTGTTAGGTGGTTGTGATTGTTTAGGTATTTGGATATTTCTTCTGCTCCAGATTTAAAGTGTGCCCAGTTGTCGCCTGCGAAGCTGCTAAATTGGATATGTGTTATATGTCCAACGGGTTTGTTTCCTGTGTATACGCTTTCAAGGGCTTTCATGGTATCTATAGTTGTTTTATAGTTACCGGGGACACCTAAATTGTTAGTATGTAAGTGAACTGTATGGGGCATGTTTAACATAGTGTTAACTTTTGCCATGCCGGTAATTATGTCACGGGGGGTTATGCCAAAATTGGGCACTTCATCGTCAATACTATGAACATTACGTCCAAAGCCCCAAGATTCTAAGCCTCCGGGGTTTACAACTTTGATAGCATAGCTACGTGTGGCGCGTATCATCCAGGCTATGTGACGGGCACATTCCTCTAAGTCGCCTTTTGCAATGTTCTCTAAGGCAAACCACCAGTCACCTAGTAATGTAAAGGATGCTTTATCAATCATGGGCACATCATTTAGCTCTTCATGCGCATGCTTTGCCTTCATAGCAGCCATAGAGGGATTCATTACAGTTGTATAGCCCATTTTTGAGTAGCGATAGCCTGTAACATATGTTGTTGGAATAGAATAGCCTGTACCGCCGCGTGTTAACGCGGTTTTTTTAACAACATCTTTAACATGGTCATCTGGACGGATTAACCTGCCAAGATTCACCTCAGAGCCGGCAATGTGACTATGAATATCAACACCGCCTGCCATAACGGTTAATCCTGAGGCATCAATAACTTTAGCACTACGCTCACTGGTAACTTTTTTGACAATTTTCCCATCTTTAAGGGCGATATCCATTTTTTGGCCATCAATGTTATTAGTGGGATCAAAAACAAAACCGTTCTTAATTAAAATCTCAGTCATAAGACAACAGGCTCCATGTGCTACATTTTTTTCTTAGGTTTTCTTGTTTGTTTTTTCTTAAGAGTCCCAGTTTCCTGCTGTGAACTACCACTGGGGGCTTGTTGGGCTTTTTTAGCTTTAATAGTTTTAACTTCTTCAAGAATGCGTCTAACTATTTCCTCATCAGTTGGCACACCTTTAGGTGCTTCAACAACTTTCTTTAATGTTATAGCTACTGAGTCCATGCGGTAAGCTGTGCCACCCTGCTCTATACCACACCACTGTGTTGGAAAAACTACATCGCCTAATCGGGATATTGCATTCCAATCAGGATTAATAGTTATTAATGGATACTTTAACATGTTCTGAAGAGCTCCCTTTGGAAAATGAGCGCCCGGATCAGCTGAGATAACTAGTGTAGCATCATTATCACCACGCCGCAGCAGGTCAATAGCGGTAAACTCGCCCGGATTATACTGCGGATAACCCTGTGAGAAATCTAACGCGAAAGGATACCCTGTCTGCCAAGCAAAAACAGTATTAGCCCCTGTAACATTAAAATGACCACGCATTGGTGATACAACAAATTTTGTTTTACGATTAAGATCACGTGTCAATGAAATAGCAAGCTCTACATTTCTAAATCGGCCAACACTTTGAGTTAACCCCAAACCAAAAAAGATCGCGCCAAACTCTGCATTTATCATAACATCAGCAATCTCTTTCAGATAGTCAACAGGTACACCACCTACAGTGTCAACATCTAACTCTTGGTCATTAACTAAACAACGCAATGCACCAAAAATCTCATAATCCCTATTAGGTTCAACTTGAACAAAATAATCAGCAACCTCAGCAGTCATAGTCTTCATAACATCAAAAACAACCATTTTACGCCCATCCCTAGCTAACGTCTGCGGAGGCGCTTCAACTAGAGCAGTCTTAGGACGCTGCGGAGGCTGATAACGAACACGAGTCCGCCTAATAGCAGCAGCAACCTTTTTCTGACCCGCCCTAGCTTTCAATTTTTGCACATAATCTTTAAACTCACTCTTCTCAAAACGACCATCAGTAAACGCAGTATACCGCTCAACATGCCTTGGATGAGAACTCCAAGGATTACATGCCCAATAAACTATTAAATCAGCACGATGCCGAATTTGACCCAAAGTCGCCGTAGGTATACCAATTTCTTGAGTAGCCATAACAGACGGCCCATGACAAACACTACAACAGTTATCAAGAGCAGAACCTAACTCTTCAGCAAGCTCTACACCTACATGCTGCGTTTCACTTGCAGAACTAGTCCAGCCAAACAGAAGAGGATATTTTGCGTCTGTAAGAATCTGAGCCGCCTTAGTAATAGCCTCATCCATAGTTACAGGTACAAGCTTACCATCCTTGCGAACATGAGGCTCAAGAATACGCTCTTCACTCTTATAACCATGAACCATTTTAGCCTCACAAACAGCACAACCATTCTTCATCTTGACAATCTCATTATTCTCCACAGTTACCTCAAGATCATCACATAAGCAACCGCAGATTGTACATACAACAGAGTTAAACACTTTTGTCATAACAACTACTTTCCAAACTCTTGTTTTAAAAGCTCATCCAAAGATAAAACAGGCATATCCAGAGCAGGTTCAACCTCAACAGTAAACCCTCTAAAAGTAGGCATACCTATACTATCAGTATTAGAACCACAAATAATATTAGCCCAAAGCCCACAGGGCATAAAAACCATACCAGCCATGGTACCATGAGTATACTTTTTAGCCTTAACAACAACAGAACCATAAGGCGAAGTTATCTTAACATTAGAACCACTCTTTAAACCAAGACGTTTAACATCAGCAGGATCCAAAAAACAGACAGCAACACTATCAAAATACTCAGGCGAGCCCTTCCCTAACTCTTTACCTACGCCCTGTTCAATAGTCCTACCAGTAATTAAAGTTACACTCAACTTTTGCTCTACCACAGGCATCTCCCACCATTATATAAGCAAATTGCAAAGCAATATTTAAAAATTAAGCAATAAAAACACAAAAACCAGTATCATACCTAAAGAAATAAAACAACACATCTACCACCTACACACACTTACTCATCACCATAAGAGGGCTCTAACCAGTTTCGCGACTTAAACACATCCTTTTTACCCAACTTTACCTTAAGTGCATCCTCATAAGGACACATCTCTACACACCGTGTACAGAGCATACACTGAGACGCACAAATTTTTCCGCCCTTCTGCTCATAAACCTCATTAACCTGCACAAGACAAACACGCTTACAAACACCACACTTAGTACACTTCTGCTCATCCTTCTCAATATACAACAACGGCAACCCCCTAAACACCTTAAACCTATTAAGCGCAGATAAAGAAACCCCTGCAGGACAAAATCTGCACCAAACACGACGAACAAAAAACGCGCCAACTAAGGTAACAGCAACAAATGTAACAGCAAAAATTTGTCCAGGAAACGCTTCAATAAAACTTGTAATCTGACCCACATAAGGATAACTAAGGTTAAAACTACCTATAACTAACTGACCCGTCCAAGGCACAATAAATGGTACAAGAGGCTCCATTATAATACTATAAGGGCGAAAAGGCCCAGCAAATAATTTCAGCATTATCATAGCAACATCAACATTCATAGGAGGATCTATTAACCATAACACGATAGGTAAAAGCAGAAAAACCGCCAAAATTATATAACGCCCCTTATGAAGAGCCATATTAAGCCTATCTGAAAGAAGCCTATAACGAATTTTGAAAGCTTTTCTTACCACACTTTCTATATCCATAAGTAAAGCAAATGGACAAATCCAACCACAGAAAAACCTACCTAAAAAAAGAGTTAACACAAACCAAGCTATAAACACATACAACATAGGTATAGACGATAGAGAAAACAAAAAATATAACGCAGCAAAACCAACAGCTTGAACAACAAACCTCAAAAAAGTTACCCGCGAAACACGATTTCTCTTCCAAATCATAACAGAAAAAACACCCGCCACACCAAGCCCAATTAACACAATCAACCTAAGTATGGCACCAAGCAATACCCCATCCATACCATTAACACCAGAAATAACATATGAATACACTCTTTTTTTATTTAAAGCTTTAACACCAAAAAAAGTGAAACGCAAAAATTACGAACCCATTCATAGTGAAACAAACACTAGAGATCACTCACTTCATAAATAACTCTATTTTTTAGCAGCCTTTTAGCAGCCAGTGCAGGTTTCTTTATAAAAAACCTAGCAGAATACCTGTCGCGGTACAGACTGTGTCAAAAGTCAAAAGTCACCTTTAGTTGTTTTTCCGTCAAAGTTTTTTAGTCCTTGTGTTACGGCGTTTTTTGTTGCTTTAGCGATTAGTTCGCCTATTTTTGTGTGACCGCCTGTATGGTGTATTGTGTTTTGTTTGTCTGTGCCTGAGATTATTATCATGGTGTCTGTTCCTGTGCCTGTTGCTTGAGCGTGTGGAGTAGGTGTGCTCATGTAGTTGAGGTCTTGTAGAGCCGCTGTTTTTGCTTCTGTAGCGGTTATTATTGCTCTGGCCATGGCACCTGTTGTAAGAGTTGTGTTTGTTAGGAGGAGTATGTTTATGGTGCCTGTTGCAGGTTTAAAGTTTGTTTTTGTTTCTATCCAGTTGCCTGTGTCTGTTCCCATGCGTAGGGCATTGTTTTTAGCGCCTGCGGTGGCTATGCAGCATATTTTTAGGTGTTTGTATGTTTTGTGGCATATGGCGAGTTGGTCCATGTTTACGCCTGTGCTCATAAATGTGATTTGGTTTGGTTTTATTCCAAGTGTTAGGGGTAATTGTTTTTCGTATTTTTTGTATTCTCTTATAGTCATCACTAGATTTTCCATTTCGGGTGGTATGTAGCTGTTTCCGGCGTAGCTGACTTTTTTGTATCCGTCTACTGTTGAGAGGGCATTTCTTTTTTCGTGAAAAGCTGCAAGTAATGTATTTGTTTTAATACCTTGATATGTGTGGTATATGATTTTTGTATATACATTGTCTAATTCTATAGGTATCTTTTTTTCTTTAAACGTTACCTGTTCACTTGTCATCTGTTGTAGCCTTCTTGTTTAGATCAAAAATGTTTGTTGTTAATTATTATAAAAGCTTGTCTATACTGACTATTTTATATTTTGAGTTTTATTTTGTATCTTTGACGAAATAATTTATCTGTTGCTGTTGGGCTGTTCAATTTCTATTCAACTTTGGTTAATTAAAGTTAATAAGTGTGTTTAACGAAAGCACATGGAAAGAGTCAAAATGATGGTAATGGGAAGAGAGGAGAAAGCGTAGAATTGGAGAAAGTCAAAGGTATAGTAACATTGGTTTTAATTGTAATTATAGTTATGTCAGCTTTTGTTGTTGTCTATTCATCTAGGGGTTCTCAGCGGACTGTTGGGGACATAGTTGTAGTGGATAGTCAGGGTTATAAGACAACTTTGGAGTCTGTTCCTGATAGGATAATTTCCATAGCTCCAAGTGTTACGCCTATTCTTTTTGAAATTGGTGTAGGCGATAAAGTTGTTGGTTTAACAGCTTATGATGACTCTCCCTATAATTTTTCAGCATGGTTTGCAGCAGGTAACATGACAAGTGTTGGCGGATTTTCAACACCAAGCTTGGAAATTATACTCTCTTTACAACCTGATGTTATATTTACAACAGACATTAATAACGCCATAATTCCCAACATGAGAAATCTTGGGTTAAATGTTATAGTTGTAGGTCCAAAAAGCATTGAGGATATTTATCAAACTATAAAGCTAATTGGAAAAGCAACAGGCGCGGAAAATAATGCTGAGAAATTAGTAAACAAGTTAACTAGCCAAATTAACAATGTAGTATCTACAATAAATGCTGCAAATATTGCTGCAAAACCAGTTGTCTATTTTGAAATTTGGCTCTCTAACGCAGGATTTATGACCGTTGGCGCTAACTCCTGGCAAAATGATGTGATAACCACTGCAGGGGGAATTAACATGTTTAGCACTACCCCGGAAGAGTATCCAATTACCAGTTTAGAAGTTATAATAACCGATAATCCTGACGTTATATTGCTACCAACAGATATGGGAGGAGCACCATCATATGGAAGCGTTGACACCGTTAGAGCTAGACCGGGTTGGAATACCATTAGTGCCGTAAAAAATGATCACATATACGTTATTGACGCAGACCTATTTAATCAGCCAGGCATAAGAGTCGCAGAACAAGTTCAAACAATAGCAGCTTGCCTATACCCAGACCTTTTTCCCTAGCCTTTATTGAGTGACAAGTATTGAACGACACAACAACAATTTCGGATAATACAAACAAGTTAGAAAATACTTACAGCAAGCGTGCAAAACGTTGGAAACTAGTTATAGCTGGGCTTATAGCATCGCTTATTGTCACCGTAATTATTTCTCTAAACATTGGTTATACTTTCATATCGTACTCAGACGTTTTGACGTACCTTTGCACTCGAATACCGGGCGTAAATAGCTTTATTGACGTAACGGCTTTTTCACGTGAACAATTAGCTAATCAAGCAATAATTCTTGATGTCCGACTTCCCCGTATTCTCTCAGCCCTAATTATTGGCGCAGCTCTCTCTGCCTCAGGCACACTTTTTCAAGGTGTTTTCAAAAATCCTATGGCTGACCCATATGTTTTAGGCGTATCTGCAGGAGCCTCTGTAGGTGCGGGTATTGCTATACTTTGGGGTGCGGGTTTGACTGTTTTTGGTTTTCCTATTGTTCCTTTTGCCGCTTTTTTGTCTGCTTTAGGGACAATATTTTTTGTATATAGTATCTCAAAGGTGGGTGTTAGGATTCCTGAGATGTCGTTGTTGCTTACGGGTATTGCTGTTAGTATTTTTTTGGCAGCGATTTTTCAGGCTATGCAGTTTATGACAACGGACAATAGGCTTAATTTACTAGTTAATTGGCAGATTGGGAGTATAACTAATGTTGGATGGGTTAATTGGTGGTCTGTTTTTCCTTTTATTATTGTAGGGATTGTTTTGTCTTATTTTTATGCTCGTGATTTAAATATGCTCTCTCTTGGGGAGGATACGGCGCAGCATTTGGGTGTGAATTCTGAGCGGACAAAGAAGGTTTTGCTAGTTATTGGTTCTTTGATGACTGCGGCGGCGGTGTCTATAAGTGGGTTAATTGGTTTTGTAGGTTTAATGGTTCCGCATATAACGCGTCTTCTTGTAGGACCTGATCATCGTTTGCTTATGCCTGCATCGGTTCTTTTAGGGGCTATTTATCTTATTGTATGTGATAATTTTGCTAGGGTAATTGGTGGTTCAATGGAAATACCTGTGGGGATAATAACTGCTCTTGCCGGTGGACCCTTTTTGGTTTTTCTCCTTCGCCGGAGTAGACAAAAATATAGGATGTAAACTCTGATGGTTACGTTAAATGTGAATGGTATAGAATGTCGTTATGGTTCTGTTAAAATTTTATCCAATGTTAGTTTAGAGGTGAAGCCTGGCTGTTTTTTGGGTATTTTAGGTCCTAATGGTTCGGGAAAGACTACTCTTTTGAAGAGTATAAGTAGAGTGTTAAAGCCGCATGGGGGATCTATTTTAATTGATAAAGAGGACATTTACCTGTTGAAGCCTAAATGTGTGGCTAAGACCATGGCTGTGGTGCCTCAGCATAATAATGTGGGTTTTAATTTTTCAGCTCTAGACGTGGTTTTAATGGGGCGTAATCCGCATTTAGGTAATTTTCAAATGGAGAACTCTAAGGATGTGGAAATAGCTAAGAATTCTATGAAGTTGACTAATACTTGGAGTTTTGCGGATAGACCTATTAATGAGTTAAGCGGCGGCGAGGCGCAGAGGGTTATTATAGCACGTGCACTAGCGCAGGAGCCTAAAATTCTTCTACTAGATGAGCCTATGAGTCATCTTGACATAATTAATCAGATAGAGCTTTTAGATCTTATCAAAAAATTATGCCTAGAAAACAATTTAGCAGTACTCGCCGTCATCCATGACCTAAACATGGCAAGCAGATACTGCGACATACTCTTATTACTAAAAAACGGCATGGTATCCGCCATTGGCTCTGTTGAAAAAGTTATGACTCCTGAGAACATACAAAACGTTTTCGGCATAGACTCAATTATCCGCAAAAACCCCCTAACCAACTCTCCATACGTAATCCCCCTCTCACCAAAAAAAGCCGCCAAAGAAAAAAACCAGACTATACATGTAATCTGCGGAGCCGGAACAGGCACCCAACTACTTAAATTTTTCCATGACGAAGGATACAATGTCACCGCCGGCGTATTAAATAATGCAGACTCAGACTTTGAAACCTGCGAAATACTAAAAATACTTTCCATATCCGACCCCCCATTCTCAGCTATAACAGATAAAGCACACAGAGCCAACTTGGATATGATAAAAAACGCAAACACAGTCATCCTAACAGACGTCCCCTTCGGAATAGGCAACATAAAAAACATAGAAACAGCCATAGAAGCAGCCAAAAACGGCACCCCCACCTATGTCATAGAAGAAACACCCGTAGAAACACGCGACTATACATATGAAAAAACAGCAATAAAACTAATGCAACAACTAAAAGAACACGGAGCCATATTTGTCAAAAACCAAACAGAACTCCTCCTAACCCTCAAAAAATAGGCAAAAATTTAGACGACACACCCAACACGCTATCAAAATAATTTTACGGTAGTACTATAAAAAAAGGAGAGTATTTCAAAAGGGAGTACACACAAGATTCCAGCGGATATGCTGTAATGTCGTTTACACATATCTAGTTTTTGTTCACATAAATAAACCCAGCGTTTGTTATGTACCTGCCTTTTTCGGTTTTAACTTCAGTTTCTTCAGTAACTTCAGTTTTTGATGTAAAAACACCCGTTTCAAACGATTTTTCGGCTAAAGTAACTTAGAACCTGTCCTCAATAAATTTTTAACTGTCGGCGTGTATAATGTGTTGTGGTTAACTGTTTGAGATATGATAGTGATTTGACTGA
>WRGM01000132.1 GCA_009787175.1 Candidatus Bathycorpusculum fermentans
GATGAAGAAGAATCCATAGTTTTTAGCATCCACACAGAACACTATATAACTTACCAATATGTAAATGTTATTTTTTTACACTGCCTTAGAGTTGTGGCTTGGGATGCTAAAGCCTACGAAGTCTTAAAAGCGGATCGGCCCTGTGAGGTTGCTCGTAAAATCGCATCAAAACTAAATGGTGGAGGTGGAACCATGTGCCTGCCTGTATTGCAAAAAGTCCACAAACTAATGAACCCAAACGACGCAGTGATTGTACTTACTGATGGCGATATCTATGATGCTGAGCAGAAAGAAACCCAAGAATGGTTTCAAAGAGTTGCAGGCAAAGCCAGCACCGCCCTAATAGGCTACACCCACACACCCATCCATGCACCCCACTTCCAAAGCATTTTCATAAACCCATAACGTAATCCCAGTCTCTTTTCTTGTAGCAGACCCGTTTAGGTTAGTTGTTGTCGGCTTGGTCGTATTTTCCCATTTTGACAAACAGTAGTAGTTAAAAGTAAAATTTGTTGGAGGTTTTTATGAATGATGATAAATGTAGTATGTATTGTAAATGTTAAAATAAAATTTAATGAAAAAATGAGCTTTTCTAAAACCCAAACTGATTCTCGTTATTGGAGGTGGGTTGTGTGTCTTTAGCTGATGCGTTTTGGTTGGCAAAATCCTGTTGGAAGGGTTCTAGAAAGTGTGAGCCTCGGGATAAGGTGGTTGTTGATGGTGAGGAGGTTAAGTATTTTTTGTGGGGTAGTCAAATCGCGACTTGGAATAAAACGTGTAAGACTTTGCGGGTTGATGATTGTGGCTGGAAAACGCCTTTAACTTTCAAACGCTTAAATGTCATACTTTCAAAGTTTTGGCTCTCCATACATAGTGTTCGCGGTGCAAATTATCTTGTGAATGCTCCCTTTGGTAAGGAGTATTTTTGGGAAGGGCAGCATTTGATTTGTTTGGAGACCTTTGAGGTTCAGCCAGGTGTTTTACGTAAGACTAACCCAAAGGGTTCGCTGTCTCTTCGGAGATATTATGCTTTAGCGTCTGAGATTGTGGGTAAGCGTGGATTGTTGACAACCAAGACTTTAACCGATGAAGTGGTTTGTTTGATTCCTAAGCGTTATGGTAGAGAGCGGTTTTGTTTGTCATTATTTGGTCTTTATGTAAACGGTGATTCCTTTAGGGGGTTTGTTGGTGAGGTTGCCTGTTCTAAAGTGTATTCGGCTTTTGTGAAAAACACTGCGGAGTCTTTAGCAGATCATCTTGCTCAGAAAGGGGAGGAGCTTTGTGGCAGGGAAATACTCTCAGCGCTCCAAGAGTTTAGGGTTGAGTCTATCTATTTGCCTGTAGAGGTGTTGCGGCAGCTTGCTTTTCTAAAGCTTGTGGAGGCCTAACATGAACCCAAATATCATCCAAGAACCCGTTACCTACGATGGTATAACAGTTGTGGTGGGTAAGGTGCGTTTGGTGGTTAAGGAGTGTATGGTGGAGGGTGTGGATTTTTCTTTCACCCCCAAATACGGTTCGCTGCTACTACAGGATGAAACTAGAGTTGAAGCTCAACATTTGCTTTGTGAGATTGCGGGTTTGCCTCTTTCGGATAATGCAAAACAAGACTTAATCCATCAGGCCTATGACAAAGGCTTCAAAATGGCCCAGTTAGAGCTTGAACGCTACAAACAATGCATTCCAACATCTGAACCCAAATTCTACTCGGAGGTAGGTTATGGTAAGCAGTTGGAGAGGCATCTTGTTTCTTTGGTGAGTTCTGAGAGGGCTTTGCGGTTCTATGTTTCTGCAGATATGAACAATATAATCTCCCAACTGCCAAACAATGTATATTGTTCATGTATAACTTATACGGGTCTTAGCCTTACTCCTGAGAGATATCGTTTAGTGCTTGGTCGTGAGAAGGAGTTTTTTGGGTTTGTTGAGGAGCTTATTCGTTATACGAGCTATGTTCGTGGGGATGCTTGTAGTGTGTGTTATAGAACATTTTTTGAAGATACCCAGCAAGCCTATGAGCTGCTTAGGGTGATTGGTGGTAGGGTTGGTGGTAGGGAGTGTAGGGATCAGTTGTTTCAAACTTTGGAACGCAAAGGCTACTTAGAATTCTCTTTGGGTTTGTTTGTGCGGTCGGGTTGGTCAACGTTTTATGTTTCAAATGATGGTGATGTGCAACGGTTTTGTCGCTGTGTCATAGCCAATTGTCTATGTAAAGCACTTAGGTTGAAGACCATGCGGTTTGAGAAAACTTGAGGCTGCCCCATAGTCAAAAAGCTGTCGGTGCCTGTGACAAAGGGTGATAGGCGGTCTTTTAGGGTGACTGAACTGTTTTGGTAGACTTCCAGCAGATCACGGCCCGCCCCCACTGCAGTTCGTAGCTCCTGATAGCCACGATTATCCTCAATACCCACCAAGTCGGATAGTATGCCTGCGGCAGTGTCTTTGTTATCACTAAAAATCGAAACAGGATCCAACCCCAACTGCTTCTCAGTAGTAATATCTAACACGTCAGCACCGTTAAGACGGCCTACTTGCCCATACTCATTCTCAGGATCCACAATAAAAAACGCAAGATTCGGGTGTCTTTGCAGTAGACGGGTTAGTAGGATTTTTGAGGTAAAACTTTTACCACTACCCGATTTACCCATAACGATTATGTTTTGGTTCATCCGTAGATGCGGATCAAACACCACTGGCGCACCCGTCAGCCGATTTACGCCCAGAAAAACTCCACCAGGCGACTCTATCAAATCTGCAGAAACAAACGGAAAGAACGTACTGGCGGTTGTGGTGTCAACAGTTAATTTTTTACCTGTGGTACCAAGGGCTAATTCAGGCTGGAAATATACTGGGCAATCTAAACGTATAAAGCGAGCTTGTAGGGTATCTTTGAGTTTCTTGGTTTTTACTTTAAGATCTTCATGGTCGTCGGCTTGTATGGTTAGGTTGATTTTTATCTCAAACAACCTTGTACTGCCCGTTATTAGCCCCTGATAAGTCGCTTCAGCCATACAGTGCTTAAGCTTAACTTCATCCTTAGCGATGCGGCCTTTAGATTGATCAGCTAACAGGATACTTTTGAGCAAACGTAAATACTTACCCATCTGCGAAGACGCAACCTCCGGCGGCAAAGGCTTAACACAAATAAGAACTCGCTCACACAAACCATAAAGCTCACAGACAAAACCCGGTAGCAACGTACCCGGCAACTGATAAACCGCAAAGGTCCGCTCAAGTTTATTGTTCTCAAGCTGTAAGTGTTTGGGAAAGATTTGAGAGGTTTTTGGTTTTGGTATTTCAGTTAGGGGTTGCTGTTTAAATCCACACTGTTCAACTATCCAATCTATAGGTTCCAAGCTTTCTATGAAGAAGCGGTAATAGGTGGTTGAGAGTTGGTCTTGGTTGATTTCAAGAGTTTTCTGTGTCTTAACGGCAGATAATTTTACTTGGCAGGGTAGGCTGTTTAGGAGCCGTTGAAAGCGTCCCAAGGTTTCTATGCGCTTCTGTTTAGGGAGCATAACAAAATTTACTGGAAACACCTCATAGAAACAGGCGGCTTGTTTGGGTTTTTGTTTAGGTTGGAGTTTGGCTATTGTTTGTTTCATTTTCACTTTGTTTTTCCTCACTTTTTGGATTAACATTCACCATAATTTGCTGAGTGGGCTCGCTTGCGTCTTCGGGTTGGATCTCTATTTGAAAAGCACCAAACCGATCTGGCACAAAATACGTACAAAAACAGCCCTCCTCATCCGTCATACCCCTTGAGTGCGTAGCGTTGTTTATGCTTACCTTGAAATTTTTACCACAGAGAATTTTGCCAGTAGCCAAATCTTTTAGCACCCCCACAATCTTTACAGGCGCTCCCAAAGACGCCGACAGCAGCAAAGACCTTGACTCATTCTCCCCTGAAGGTTTGTTCTTTTGTTGGGAACGTTTTGTCTTTGTCAACAAAAACTGTCGCAATACACAAAGAAAATGTACCTCAGGTGGGACCGTCTTGATTTTGCGAGAAAAGATTGTAGCCCCCACAAGAAATACGCCCACGCCAACAACTAACTTTAAAACTAAATCCGTAAAAACTAGTGACAACAACCAACCTATCAAACCAAAAAATAGGAAGAGGCACATTTGTCGAATAGAAAAACGTCCAATAGGCGTATCTAACAACGCCTCATTCAAAAACCCTACATCCTCAAACCACAACGCCTGAACCAACTCAGACACCAAAAACGCCTCCACTATATAACAACAACGCACAACTATGAGCACTGAAACTATACATTAAACCATATAGCATAACATTCACAACCCAACAACATACCAAAATTTAAAAATCGTGAACATCGTGCACAGATACACAACTGCGAGAATAATGATGTACACAAGATAGTTGTTGAATATGCTTACCTGAATTCAGACAGTAGACTTCTTGCGAAACTGAACGGATGTTTTTTAAAGCAAGGAAATATTATGGGTAAAGTGTCTGTTTGGTTGATGTGCGCTGTTGTATTCTTTTACAGTCGAAGTGCGGTGGGGAGGGTATTTGTGTTTATATCCAGTGTGGTTCTGAAAATTGTTTATATGTAAAAATGTTGGGTTATTCTTTCATGGGTAGGTCTAGGTGGCGTGAAGAGGATAGTTTCGCGGGAATTTTTGTAAAAAAGTTGTAAGGTGAAAGTTTTACAAATAGCGATGATGATAATCCCCTTATGTTGGTTTATCGTAAGATATTTGTTTGAATAGGAGACGATGACGATGCTTACACAAAATGGATTTACGCGCAAAAGGGAGCGGCAGGTGTGAATTCTAAAAAGAGAGTGTTAAAGGAAGATTGTTATTTTAGGTGTGTGTGTTTCGGTTGTGGTTATTTTTGTTATTGTGTTTTTTTTTGTTTGTTATTTTGTCTCCGCAATGTGAGGGTCGTGTTTTCATCGATGGCATCAGACAGTTATTCTGCGTGATGACGATGACTCGTTTATTGCTATGTTTGCTCATGAAACAAGGGAAGGAACATATACCGAGAGTACTGCAAACGGCGTTGTTAGCGTTACATTTGTTTCCGAGGAGATAAGTGTAACTAGTAGTATTGCCCCTGATGTTTTAACGGTTTCAAAAGAATGGTGGGGTGATCATGGTTACGGTACATAGTTAAGGTTAAAGTGATGTGGACATTGTAGGATGCAAAGGAACTAGAACAAAAGTGAGCGTTTTTATTGATCGGGTAATATGGTAACGCGGAAATGTTTAGGTGCAATTTTTTGGGTTTTTGGTTAGTTTACGCTAGTAAAAGTGAATTGTGTGTTGTTTACAAGTGTGTGTAGCTCGTTTTCTGGTGGTTAAAGCTGGCTGACTTTAAGTGCTGATTTATTAGTTAGCTATTTTTTTTAAAGGGCAGTTGTTGAGAGTTATGGATGATGCAGTGAAACGTAGGATAGAGACGGTGCTTCCTTTGTTAAATGAGCGGCAGCGGCGGTTGTATTTGGCGGCTGAGGTTCAAAGTTTGGGGTATGGTGCTTTGAAGGAGGTTCACGAGTTGACTGGTGTTGCAGTGTCAACTATTATTTTGGGTCAAAAAGAATTACATACGGCTGGCGGGTTTGATGTTGATAATAGGGTTCGTAAGAAGGGTGGTGGGGGTAGTAACAAGTTACCTGTTGAAAGATGTGAAGCCGTGGAAGCTGAAATTGAAAAAATAATGGAAAAAACAAGTTTGAATGGTGATAGTGGTGTGGCTGTTCTTAGTTGGACGACTATGGGGTTGCGAGTTATTGCGGATTTGTTGTGTGAGAGGGGGCTTGTGATTTGTCATGATATGGTGGGTACTTTGTTGGTTTCGATGGGGTATAGTTTGCGGCAAGGTCGAAAGATGCTGCATTTTTGTGGTGCTCGTCCTGATAGGGCTACTCAATTTAGGTATATTAATAAAAAGTGTGTCGAGTTTCTTAAGGCTGGGGAGCCTGTGATATCGGTTGTTTCTGAGGAACATGAGTTAATTGATGATTTTAGATTTGTTATGATGCAGTATGGCGGTGTAACGCCTGAGCAGGGGTTGAAGTGTGGTTTTCCTGTGGAGCAGATGCGGGGTATTGCTCCTTATGATGTTTATGTGGTTAATGGGTTTGTGGGGTTTGTGAATTTGGGGTTGTTGTCGGGTGTGGTGGATTTTGGGGTGGAGGGTATTTTGCGGTGGTGGATGGTTTTGGGTCGTCATGTTTTTGGTGGTGCTAGGCGGATTTGTGTGGTGAGTGATGGTGGGGGTCGGGGTGGTGTGTGGTATAAGTTGTGGAAGAAGCAGTTGCAGGTGTTGGCTGATGTGTCGGGTTTGGAGGTTCGTGTTTTGTATTTGCCTCCGGGTACGTCTAAGTGGCATACAGTTAGGCATGAATTGTTTTGTTTTACCAAGGCGACTATAGGCGATGTGTCATCTGTGACTATGAGACTTGCTATTAAGTTATTGTCAACTGTTGATTGTGTTGGTGTGAGTGAGAGTTGTGTTGGGTATGATGATTCTGTGTTTGGGTTAGAGTTAACTGTTGTTGATAGAGAGTTGGCTTTGCTTAATTTGGTGGAAGATGAGCTTTATGGAACATGGAACTATATAATACGCCCTAAACAACTATGACTTATCCACATACGTTTACGAAACTTTTATATTGTTGTTAAAGTATAGCATACACTGAGTAATGTAAAGTTAGATTAACGTGTAGTACATCAAGGGTGGTTTGAAGCCTTTAATGCTGCGATCAGGTAATCAACAACATTAAAGACTGGTTTTAACCACTCCCAAATGAGTTTGCGTTAATGTAATTTAAACATTACTACAAAAAATAAAAGGAAGGAAAAAGCGGTATGAATGTAAGAAGAATTGGTTCAGCTTTGGGTGTTGGTTTAGCTTTTGTTGCAGTGCTGTCTATGCTTATGTCACCTGGCGTTGTTGGCTTTGCGGCGGCAGAAGAAGAAGGATGCCCTCCATGTGTGTATCTATCGGGCTACGCCTGTAATTCACTCGGCGGTAACAGATTTTATTGTTATGCTGCAAATGCAATAAACTGTCCTGTGAAGTGGGCTGCGTTAAATATTGAATTGTGGGTCGATGGTGTGCATATACCGCCTATTGATGTTGGGAGTCCATGGAGTTCAACATTTCAAACAAACACTGGGGCCATAACTTTTAGCGCATGGGTTACACATCAATGTAACTCAGGCTGTTGCACTTGTGGGTAATTGTGTCTGTCACTAAAATCAACAATGCAACAAATCCTTTTTTTCTTTTTGTTGGTTTCATTTGGTGAGAATATGATATGATAGTGAATATGATGATGGTGAATATGTATGGCTAATGGTGTGTGTAAGTTTGTAATTTCGGTATTGATGATGTGCTTGTGTGTCTTTGGCATGTTTATCCCAGTTGTTACGGCAAGGGATGCTTTTGCGCCTTCATGGCTAAAAGAAGGTGCGTACGTAAAATACGAACCCTCTAGCAAAAGTGCTTCCAGCTTAGGGGCTGTGGGCTTTTTTGATTTATCTAATCCAAAGTTTGCTGGAACCAATTACATGTTAAGTCAACAAGTAGACGCTGTTCTTGAGACTATTAGTTCTAGTTTAGTGTGGCGGTGTATTGGTGTTAATTCTACTATGGCAAAATTGCAGATTACACTTGACTATGTTGGAAAACCGTCTTTTTATGTTGAAAACTTAGAATGGGTAAATGATTCTTTTGAAGAGGTACCTTTGCAACGTACGGCTGAAGTTTATGTGGATCTTTATACTAGAGCTGTGTATAATGTTGAGGGCGTGTTTTTGGGTACTACACATTTATGGTTGCCTGCAAACCCAAATGATGACCAAGAAATAATTATATGGGAGGAAAATTCTGAAACAATCACAACAGCAGTAGAGGTTTTTGAACAGGGAAAACACTATACTTTTGAAACAGGCCCACAGGTTACAATTAAGAATCAACCGTTATTGCTTGGTTTGACCTATAATTTGAATACTGGACTTGGTGTGGGTCGCGAGGGGGGGCAGTCATTTCGTTGGGACCCTATCTTTGCAGCGGTAGGCATTTCCTATGGCACTGTTGGAATGGTTACTGAGACAAACATTGACTTAGGACCAGAACATTCAGAGACAAACTGGATGCAAATACTATATTACGCTATAATACCTGTGGCAATCATTTTACTAATCGTTACTCTAATAGTTAAACGCACGAAAAAGAAACGCTAACACATCCACAGGAGAGTTAAAAGAGGGGGCTTTGTAATGGAAGAAATTGTTGCAGAAACGTCTAATCTTGTGAAAACTTTTGGAAAAATACCTGCATTAAATGAGTTAACTATGCAAATACCAAATGGCATTTCGGGATTTGTAGGGAAAAACGGGTCAGGTAAAACAACAACAATAGGTGTTCTTTTAGGTCTAATAAGAGCCAACAAAGGCCACGCAACCATGTTCGGGTTAGATTGTTGGAAGAACTCTTTTGAAATAAGACAAAAACTAGGTGTTATGCACGAAACCAACGCCTACCCCGGAAACTTTAGCGCCAGACGCTTCCTAACACACGTAGCAAAACTCTACGGCATAACCCAAATAGACCAAACCATAACGCAACTAATAAGCGACGTAGATTTAGTTCATGCGCAAGATAAACCAATAAAAACTTTTTCTGCAGGCATGTTCAAACGCATAGGCCTAGCCCAAGCACTAATAGGCAACCCTGAGCTAGCCATACTTGATGAACCCACCGCAAACATCGACCCATTGGGACGCATTACAATTTTAGAAAAAATTAAAGAAATGCACATAAAACACGGAACCAGTTTTCTCATATCCACCCACATACTAAGCGATTTAGAAAAAATTTGTAATTACCTCATTATAATTGACCAAGGGAAAACCGTAGACCAAGGCAACATAAACAACCTGACCGAAAAATATTCGGCTAATATTTATAAAATTGAGGTCTCAAACCCTCAACAATTCCTAACAGCACTTCAAAAAATAGACACAATTAATAAAGTATGGGTTGAAAATAACAAAATATTCTGCAAGGTAAATAATCCTGAGATGTTTTGCACAGAAATTCCCAAAATAGCATCTGAACTAAAACTACAGCTAAAAGGGTTTCAGCAAACCTTAGGTTCTCTTGAGGAAATTTACTCCCAAACCGTTGGAGAAAAACGATGAACACACCAAAGATTTTTTTTCGATTGATTCTTTGGGAAATTGAGAACAGCCTAAGCTTGCCTGTACTTTCTTTAATTATTGCCTCCGCAATACTTGCAGTTTTAGTTCAATCAACATCCATCACAGGATTTACCCATAATTACGGCGATTTATATTCTGGTGCAAACACTATTTTTCTTGTTTTAACATTTGTTACGTGTATTTTGTTTTCACACAGTTTTGCAGGTAGCTTTGGACGAGGTGACCTAAAGAGGATTTTGTCTTATCCAGTTAAGCGCTGGCAAATTTTCATATCAAAAATGTTGGCTCTTAATCTGGCAATTTTTAGTATATATGCATCTGCATATGCGATGAATCTTTATATTAACGCGATAAGTTTGCTGGAGCCTATGTTTTATGTGTCTTTATTTACAATATTCTTACAGTTATTGTTTGTGTGTGCTGTTTCAGTGGGTATTTCTATGTTAGCTAAAAGTGAATTAATATCCATTGTTGTCTCTTTTATGTTGATTTTTGGACTTGATAACGCAATTAATTTCAACAATATCTTTACATCTATGGGCAGATTTAGAAATATTTTTGGATATTTTGAACAACTAATCCATCCCGGCTTTCACTATGCCTCACATATAACCGTTACGTTTGAGCAGTTCACAGGTTCCATAGTATTTCCGCTCTTAACTGCTGTTATTGTAATAGGGATTGTTTTTGTCTATTTTACTCGTAAAATGGAGGTTGACTAATTATGAAAAACAAATCTCGGCGGCTCACAACAATTGGTCTACTGCTATTAGTCATTGGCTCCTCTTTTATAGCAGGTACCATTTACCGAAGCACCTGGAATTCTAGCGGTATGGCAGGTGTTGGTGGTCTTGGTAGTGAGAGTATTTCATTTACAGGTCCCTATTCGTTGTCACCGCGTAACTATGCTATAGCACTAAACTTGACGTATTATGATGCATTTCTTAATTTGGAACCAATTTCATCTGTAGATGTTTATCTTTTTGACTCTAAAGGCGGCGAACTTTGGCTCTCAGAAAAAGTTATTGATTCTGTTTGGTTTGCTAAAGATGTCTCACCTACCGACACTTTGCATATGAAAATTCCGTATAGAGGTGACTATTTTGTACTTTTTATTACTCCTGATGGTTCAAACATGGCAGGGTTTATGTACCCAAAATTGTATGGGTATGAAAGCGATTTGTTGTGGTTTTCAGTAATAACATTTACTGTAGGTTTAGTTATTACTGTATTTTCTATGCTGTTGTTTCGAAGCAAAAGCAAACAGCCAACTGTTGCGGGTCTAAAAAAAGGTAACGCTATTGATGGGGGTGCTGTTTTGTTGTCTAAAAAAGTTACGTTTGTTGTTTCTCCGGTTAAAGGTGTAGATGGTTCTCGGTTTGTGGGTCAGTTGCGTAAGCTTTTGGTTTGGGAGTTGGAGGGGTGTTTTGCGTTTCCCATGTTAGAAGTTATATTGATGGGCGTGGTTTTGACGGTTTTGACTCCGGTCATTATTGAGGTTTCGCCAGCGTTTAGTTATAATAATCTTCTTTCAGGGGTTCAGCCGATTTTTCTTTTTCTTATATTTATTGCAGGTGTTTTGTTTTGTCATAGTTATGCGGGCGGCATTTCTAGGGGAGAGACAAAAATGGTTCTTTCTTATCCTGTGCAACGAAGTAAATTGTTTTTGACAAAATTTATAGCTCTATTCACTGTTCTTTCTGTTGTTTATATTGGTGTGTTTGCAGTGCAGATTCCTCTTTTGGCTCTTAATCCTTTGGAGCCAATGTTTTATGCTTCTATGTTACTTGTGTTGCTTCAGCTTTTCCTAGTTTGTAGTATAGCGACTGCGTTGTCGGTGGTTACTAAAAATGAGGTGCTCTCCATTTTGGCGTCTGCGCTTTTGTTTTTTGGTATTGAAAGCGTTGCTTCTAATAGGAGTCTTGTTACGTTTACTGGCAGGTTTACTGCAGGGTTTGAGTTTGTTCGTCAGTATGTTTATGGTATTTGGTCCTCTGTGTCTTTGAGTGATGTATTGGTTAGTGTTTTTGTAGTGTTGGGTGTTTCTGTTTTGTTGTTTGTTTTTTCGTATGTTTACTTTACGCGTAAAATGGAGATTGACTAAAAAATAAAATAAAGCAGAGGAGTATGTGAGTGTTGAATCGGGGTTTAAGGTTGTGTTTGGTTGTTTTATTGGTTGGACTTTCTCTTTTGGCTGTTACGGTGATTAGAACCAATTCGGTTCCTCGTCTTATGAATTTTAGTAATGAGGAGGAGGGGGCTACTTGTGGGTGTGTTTTGTTTTCGGAGTTTTTGATGTTTGATAGGGATTTTAGTGTTAGTATTAGGGCTAATGATACTGTTAGTGTGTATATTTTGGATGATGCTGCTGTAAGGCAGTGGAACACCGCTAAGATAGTTAATGCTGTGTGGGCATATGAGGATATTGCTGGGGGCGTTTTTAGTGAGCAGGCCATTGGCAGGGGTGGTTATGCTGTTTTGGTTTATTTACCCGAAGATAGTGTTACTGCTATTAAAGTGGTTTTGACTTTTTCTGGTTTTGAAAAAGACCTGTTAACAGTCTCATTAACAATAATTAGCGTTAGTATACTATTCTTATCTATAATAGTAATCATTAATCTAAGGAATAAAAAACAGACAACACTAATGGCTTCAAAAAAAAGAGAGGAAACAAAAAAACCATGTATCCATAATTAACATATAAATTTTGAAAAATGTTTTTTCACAGTTGTGAGTTATTGAAGGTTTGTAAAACTGATAAACCTGTTTC
>WRGM01000133.1 GCA_009787175.1 Candidatus Bathycorpusculum fermentans
AAAAGAGGCAAATAGCACGTTAATTGTAAAAATAACTAAAAAACAAGACTTACAGACGAACCATATTACTTAATTTCGAGAAGTTAGGGATCCAATTGAGCTTATGTGGTCTAAGGTGAAGTCAGCTCTTAGGAAGTTTAAGGCTAGAAGTTTTGAGGAGTTGCAGATGGCTCTAAAGACGGCGTTAGGTGCTATTACTCTTAGTGATATCAAAAATTGGTTCAAACACGACGGGTACAAGACAATGTCAATTTAAGTTGCTATATCATATGTACTTCTATAACAATCTCATGTATTATTTGAGAATTAAAAAACTAGCAGGCTCTTTTTTATGATTAAACGGTTTATTGCTAATTGATAAGTTACTTTCATTATAGGCGTTGTGTTATCACCTATGCAGTCGTTATTTGGACTGACTTTAGGTGATGCTTATGTTTTGTATGTCAAAGTATCTTTTTGCTAGAAAGCGTAGTCGTTCCGCGTTTTTGCCGTTTTTGCCTATGGCAACGCCTTTGTCTTTAGCATTTATTGTAATAACTGCCATTTTTTTACCATCGGTGCGTTCAGTGACACGTATTTCGCGTACTACGGCTGGTTTTAGAATATTTTTTATGAATTGAACGGGGTCTTCGCTGTATTCTATGATTTCATGTTTTTTACCAGTCATACGTTCTAGAGTGTGTATGTTTCTTCCGCCTTTACCTATGGCTACGCCGACTTGTCCTTGACTGACGATAAAGATTACTCGTTCTTGTTCTTCGTCTATTATGCAGTCTTTTACGCTTGCGCCGCTTATGCTTTCAAACAGTGCGATGTAGCGCATTTCATCGCATGTAATTTTTATGCCGGTTGTCATAGTTCTCCTCCGAGGGGTTCTTGTGTTTCTGGGGTTTCTGCTAGTTTTAGTATGTCTGAGTCGCCAGCTTCTCTTATGCTTAAGGCGGATATTATGAATAGTTTACCTGCGACTTCTGCTAGGTCCATGGATGTTCCTTTGTATGTGATTACGGGGACTTTTGATATTTTGCTATAGGCCTCTATTTCTTCTTTTACGTTTTTTGGACAGTTGGAAGATAAGAGTATTAGTTTTGTTTTGCCTGTTTTAGCGTTTTGTAATGCCGAATTGGCTCCAAAAGAAACTTTGCCAGTTTTGACGGCTAACGCGATTGCTTTATCTATATTTATCATGTTTCAGTTTTTCCTCCATCTTTTTCTTGATTTTCAAATGTGGACATGTACAATTCAACTAGGCCTGTGCCGATTGGGATTGATTGTCCAACTATAACGTTTTCTGTTACTCCTGATAAGGGGTCGCTTTCGCCACGTACTGCTGCTTCGACAATGTTGGGTATTGTGATTTCGAAGGCGGCTCGGGCGAGTACGCTTGCTTTCTTGCCGCTGATGCCGTGTCTGCCGATTTGTTGTACCTCGCCTGTTGTAGTCATCATGTCGGCTACTAGCATTACGTGTCTTACGTCTACGTCTAAGCCTTGATCTTCTAGCACTCCTTTTGCTTCATTGACTAGGGCGTTTCTTGCGGCTTCGACACCTAGGGTTTTTGCGATTTCATGAATGTTGTTTGTGGATGTTTTTGATGTGTCTACGCCTGTTATTTCTAAGACTTTTGCAAGGTTTGAACCGTCGGTTCGAATTAGCCATTCGCCGTTTTCTTCTGTTACTAGTACGCGTTTGATGTCTGGTACGCCTTTTATGTGGGCTCCGGGTAGTTTTGTTAGCATTCGTTTTAGGGCTTCGGCTTTTGCGGGTTTTATTTCGAGTGTGTCGTTGTTTAATGTGACTGTGGCGTTTAGGGTTTCGAGGCGTGTTTTGATTTCGTCCATTGTTATGCCGCGGTCATTTATTAGTGTGCGGTTTAGTTCGACTATTATGACTTCTTTGACTGGGTCTTCGTATATTGCTGATGTTAGGTGTTCGAGTGAGGTGTATATTATGTCTCTTGCTATGGCGACTGCGTTTTCTTGTTTTTTGGCGTTTTCTTCTGTTAGGTATATGGTCATAATGGGTGTTGAGGGTATTTTTCTGGCATCGACTATTTCTATGAGCCGGGGTAGGCCTAAGGTGACGTTTTGTTCTTTGACTCCGGCGTAGTGGAATGTTCTAAGGGTCATCTGTGTTCCGGGTTCGCCTATGGATTGTGCTGCGACTATGCCGACGGCTTCGCCGGGTTCCATGAGGGCACGTTTGTATTGTTCAGCGGTTATTGTTGTAGCTTTTTCTATGCCGGTCTTGCTTAATTTGCTCTTTGCAAGAGAGGTTTTAAGTTGTTCAAATAGTATAGGGGTTAGGTTTTCTTCAACCTTTGTTAGTTGTTGTTTGATAAAGTCTACAGGTGCGGCTTCGCCTTTTCCTTCGCCGATTTTTATTTGCTCAATAAGTCGGCTAACGTTTACGGCTTTGCCGTGGTCGCTTTTTGCAGGGTCAACGCCGTCTTCACCGTATCGGAACTGTATGATGTCTCCGGCAGAGTCGCGCACTGTGTTATCGTATTCTAAGCGGATATGTTCAAGAGCGTTAATGAGTCTGCGCTGCATATAGCCGCTCTGTTGAGTACGTACTGCAGTGTCTACGAGGCCTTCTCTGCCACCCATAGCGTGGAAAAAGAATTCTATAGCATCAAGACCTACTTGATAAGAGTTATATACGAAGCCTCTTGCTTTGGGTTGAGGATCGTTTTCTTTAAAGTGGGGTAATGCGCGTCCTGAGTAACCTCGGAGGATACGTTTACCTCTGACGGATTGTTGCCCGACACAGGCGGCCATTTGACCAATGTTAAGACTTGAGCCTCTTGCTCCAGATCTAGTCATGACGATACCAGCATTTTCTAGGGTGAAGTCATCGTCGGCAATTTTTCCTGATTCATCTCTGGCTGTTGAGAGCTCGTGCATAACATAAATTTCAAATGATTCCTCTAAAGTTTGTCCAGGTAAACGTTGAAGGGTTCCGTTTTGATAGTTAACTATGTGTTCATCTATCTTTTTCTGTGTTCTATCCATAGTTTTTGCCATGCGACTACGAGCTTTAGGTGAGAGGACTAGATTATCATATGTGTAGCTAAAGCCTCTCATGGAAATGTATAGTTTCAATAGGTGGGTTACATCATTTAGGAATGCTCTTCCTGCCTGTGTACCGTAGTCTTTAATTATCCTGTGAAGTAAACTCTCTGACTGCTCAGACCCTATGCTTTTTCTGTCAATAACACCTGAAACTAGTTGACCATTACGTACGACAACGTATGCGTCATGTTTGCAGTTATCGCCTTCACATTTAGGACATCCTTGGCAAATGTTTGCTTTCAATACATAGTTTAAGGTTTTTGGCAAGTATAAGCTAAAGATTTGTTTTCCTGACCACATGGGCTGTGGAGTTTTAATTTCAGGTTCGGGTAATTCGCCAGTGTATCCTGTGGTAGTTAATAGGCGGTCTACTTGTTCTCGAGTTACATAGTTGCCTTTTCGGGTAAAGTAATAAGCGCTTGTAACGAAATCTCTGATAGCACCGATGATTGGTCCGCCGAATCTGGGGGAGAGAATTTGGTCTTGTACTTGCATTAGCAATAATGATTCTGTTTTAGCTTCTTCGCTCTGTGGAACGTGTAAGTTCATTTCGTCTCCGTCAAAGTCTGCGTTGTATGGTGGGCAGACACAGAGGTGCATACGGAATGTTTTGTATGGTAAGACTCTTACATAGTGAGCCATAATGGACATGCGGTGAAGTGAGGGCTGTCTGTTGAAAATTGCAATGTCGCCATTCTTTAGGTGACGTTCGATTATAAAGCCTATTTCTATAGCTTCAGCTATTTTTGTGCGGTCAACGACGAATTCGAGTCTTATGCGTTTACCATCGGGACGGATTATGTATAGTGCACCTGGATAGTTTTCTGGACCGTTTATTACGTATTTTTTCATTTCTTCAATATTCCAGGCAGTTACTTTTTCTGGAACAGATAGGCGCATGGCTACGTCTTGTGGTACGCCGACTTCGTTTATGTCCAAGTTTGGATCAGGCGATATCACAGTACGGGCGGAAAAGTCTACACGTTTGCCTGAAAGGTTGCTTCTAAAGCGGCCTTCTTTACCTTTTAAGCGTTGACCTAGGGTTTTTAGTGCTCTGCCGCTTCTATGTCTTGCGGGTGGGATGCCTGAGGCTTCGTTGTTGAAGTATGTTGTAACGTGGTATTGTAAGAGTTCGCTTAGGTCTTGTATGATAAGGGTGGGTGCGCCTGCTTCCATGTTTTCTTTTAGTCTTTGGTTAATTCTTATAATGTCTACAAGTTTATGAGTTAAGTCGTCCTCTGAGCGTATACCGGATTCTAATGTGATGGAGGGGCGAACGTATACGGGTGGTACGGGTAATACGTGTAGGATCATCCATTCGGGTCGTGCAACTTTGGGGTTAAAGCCTAATATTTCAAGATCCTCATCGCTAATACGTTCTAGACGCTCGCGTATCATGCTGGGTGTGAGAGATTCAGAGCCTAAATCTGTTACTTCAACATATTTTGTTGGTTTTTCAAAAGTGATTTTATATTGAGTTGAAGCACAATAGGGACATTGTTTAGTTTTTATATCGCTCATTATCTCTTTGTAAACTTCATCAGGTATGGTGCCAAGTAGTTCTGCGTATCTTTCAATTTTTTGGCGTGCTTTCTTGGATGCATCTTCAGAGAGGAGTATGCGTCCGCAGCTACGACATGTTGATTTTATAAGGTCAAATGTAATTTTTGTAAACTCTATATGTGATATGGGTACGGCAAGCTCTATGTGACCAAAGTGACCGGGGCATCTAACAGCAGTATTACCACAGGTTTTGCAGCGTTGTCTGGGTTCAAGAGTTCCTAAGCGTCCATCCATTAATCCGGCGGTGATTGGTGCGCCGTCCTCGTCATAAGTGTCTGGGGTTTGTATTTCAACAACGGATTGTTTACGAAGATCCTTTGGTGAGATTAAACCAAATGATATCTCGTCAACTACTTTATGAATTAGTTCCTCCAATGCCATGTTATGCTTTCTCCTTAAGTTTTAATTTTGGTGTAATACAGAGGCTCTGCAGTTCTTGCAATAATAGTTTAAACGCATAAGACACTGTAACAGGTGCAATCTTTACTTTCTCATCACATATCTTGCAGACATAACGTCTCTGCTTCATGTCATAGAAAGCTATTTGACCACAGGTCTCACAAATGTATAAGGTATACTTGTCAGATTCCTCAAGCAAACGATCTCTTAGCAACATAGCCGCACCATGACCAATAAGGCAGTCTCGTTCCATTTCACCAAATCTGAGACCACCACCTCTAGCTCTACCTTCAGTTGGCTGTCTAGTTAACATTTGGACTTGACCTCTAGCACGGGCATGTATTTTATCTGCAACCATGTGATGAAGTTTTTGGTAGTAGACTATGCCGACGAATACGTCTGCAACAAATTTTTCACCTGTTGCGCCGTTATAGAAGACATCGCTTCCTGTGTGGCTAAAGCCTAGTTTTACAAGGTTATTTCGTATTTCAGTTGGGCCTTCGTTTGCGAAGGGTGTTCCATCACCTGGTTTTCCGCGTGCTGCGGCGGCTTTTCCTGTTAGTGATTCTATGAATTGGCCAATGGTCATTCTTGAGGGTATAGCGTGGGGGTTTATGATTAAGTCGGGTGTTATGCCTTCGTCTGTGAATGGTAAGTTTTCAGGTGGGACTATTAAGCCTATTACTCCTTTTTGTCCGTGGCGGCTTGCGAATTTGTCGCCGAGTTCAGGTATTCTTTGGTCTCGTACGCGGACTTTGACGAGTTGGCTGCCTTCGCCTGATTCTGTTATAAATATGCCGTCAACTATGCCTGTTTCGCTTGGGCGCATATCTATGCTAGTGTCGCGCATTGAGGGTCCTTTTACGTCAAATTCTTTGTATTCTTCTAAGAATCGGGGTGGGCTTATTCTGCCTATTAGGACGTCTCCGCCGACTACTTGTGATTCTAAGCTTATTATGCCGTCGGGTTCGAGTAGGCGGTAGTATTGTTCACCTCTATAGCCGCGTGTTCCGGCTTCAGGTATGGTGAATTTGTCTTTTAGTCCGCCTAGGTATTGGCGGCATTCGGCTTCGTAAATTCTGTAGAATGTTGATCTGAACAGACCGCGTTGTATGGATGCTTGGTTAAATATGATAGCGTCTTCCATGTTATATCCTTCGAAGCTTAGCACTGCGACTATGCAGTTTTGACCTGTTGGTCGTTGTTTGTAGCCCATGACGTCCATGTTTTCTGTTTGGACTATTGGTACTTGTGGGTAATGTAATATGTGACTACGAGTATCTGTTCTGTTGTGGAAGTTTGTTCCGTATACGCCTAGGGCTTGTTTTGCCATTGCGGCTTGGTAAGAGTTGCGTGGTGACTGGTTATGCTCGGGGTAGGGTATTGTTGAGGCGCAGATGCCAAGTATTGTGTATGTTGCTATTTCGAGATGTGTTGTTTCAGGTGTTATGTCGTCATAGGATAGGGCTATGAACGCGTTTTCTTCTTCTTCTGCGTCGAGGTATTCTATGTAGCCAGCTTTAACGATGTCTTCCCATGTCCATTCGTCTAGAGCTATTTTTTCGATATGTTTAGGTTGTAGTTTGGGTGCAGATTTTTCGACAATAATTAATGGTCGTCTTACTCGTCCTTCGTCGGAGTTTACGTGTACTTCCTCTGTTGAGGTTTGTGATTTGTTAAAGAATGTAATGTTTACCTCTGTTGAGATTTCGCCTGAGCGGCGTTTTTCACGGAAGCTTTTAACCAGGACTTGTGATGAGAGGTGATAGCCTATAATGTTGCCGTCAACGAAGACTTTGGCACCTGAAACGCGTTGCTCTATAGTTACTTCTGCGGCAGGTATTGTGTCCATTTCGAGGAGTATCTGCTTTATCCTATCAGGATTTACGCCAACAGCGATTGTTGCAGATAGTGCCAAGTTTTTGACAAGGCCACAGTTAGAGCCTTCAGGTGTTTCATTTGGACAGAGTCTGCCCCAATGTGTGGGGTGTAAGTCTCTGGCTTCAAAGTTTGGTTGGCTTCTGCTTAGAGGTGATTGAAGGCGTCTTAGGTGGCTAAGTGTTGAGATATAGTTAGTTCTATCAAGTAATTGTGTAACGCCTACTCTGCCTCTGCCCCAGTTGCCTGTTGCTAGGGCGTGTTGGAATCTTTCTGTTATAATACCTGGTCTTACAGCGGCAGATACTGTGATAACTGAGCCTTTTACGCCTATGCGTTCAAGTTGATATTTAATGTCTCGTGTCAAGTTGCGGAAGGATACACGGAAGAGGTCTGCAAGTAGGGGTCCGCCGAGTCGTAGACGTTTGTTTTTGAAGTGGTCTTTATCATCTTGTTGGCGTATGCCCATTTTTAGTTGGATAACTCTGTATGCCATTTCGCCTAGGAATATGGCTTTTTCTCTTCGGTTTGCCTCGCTTCTGCCTAGGTGGGGTAAAAAGTTTTTATCTAGGGCTGTTTCGGCTTTTTGGAGTCTGTAGTCTTCTACTTGTCCGTGGGCGACGCGGTTGCCTATGAAGAGCATTGCGTCAGCGGGTGTGTCTATGCCGACTGCTTTTTCAAATGAGGCGGCGAGGTGGGCTTGTATGTCTTTGTCTAGGCTTACGGCTTCGGCTATGTCTTTGTCTTTTTCCATGTTTAGGGCGCGTAGTATTGCGACGAAGGGGATTTCTGTGGGTACGCCAGGCATGGTTACGTATATTGCGTCGTCTGTTTTTAGTTTAAGTTCTATTCTTGCGCGGAAGCCGACGGTTGTTGAGAAAATTTTTGCTTGGTAGACGGGACCTGTTCCTTTATCATCTATGTCGACGATTACGCGGTTAGGCGCGAGGTCTTCCATGGCTACTATGACTCTTTCAGAGCCGTTTACGACAAAGTATCCTCCAGGGTCGTCTGGGTCTTCTCCAGCGGCTATTAATTCTTCATGTGATAATTGGCTTAAGTAGCAGAGTTTGCTTTTTAGCATGACGGGTATGTTTCCGATGTAGACGAGTTCTGTGTCTTGTTCTCGTCCGTCTATGACGGGGGTCATTTCTAGGGCTATAGGAGCGCTGTATGCCAAGTTTCTTAGACGGGCTTCCATAGGGTGTATTTCGTGTTTTGTTCCATCTACTTCGGTTACATATGGTCCGGTTATTCTGCTTTGAGGGTCTATTACCCATATTTGTCCAAGTTTTACCTTATAGGGGTTATCTGGGACTTCTATTTGGATTTCAGAGACTTCGCCTACAACTTCTTGTAAGCCATGGTCAATAAATTCATTATAACTATCAAGGTGTTGCCTTACTAGGCCTTTGTCGTTGAAAAATGCTTTCAACAATAAACGAGTATCTTCTTTCTGTATTTCTATCATATTAAATAATCTCCAACTATGTTAAATGGGTAAGTGTGAATTCTTGTTAAACCAGTCCTTTTCACGTGAAAAAATTTCTCCTAGCCTCTGAAAGCAGAAATACACCTATACAACTCGCTTATAAACATTGTCATAGCGGTTATGTCTAAACAGTGTAGCTACTAAACCCTTACAACAACGCAACATAAAAACAACATACATAGAATGCGTGAAACACACAAAAACACGGGCGCAACAAAAAGAAACAAACAAACACAACAAACAACCAGCATACACAAAAAAAAGACACAAACAAAAATCTTTTTCCACAAAAACCCAACACTTACCAATACGCCCCTAAAAAATAGAGAGGAAAATAGAGCGAAAAGTTAGCTTCTATCCACGCGCTTAGGTGTTAACTTACGATAAAGAGCCAAACCTTCAACAAAAAAAGACCCATCGCCACCAAAATTATACATACAAAAAATACAAACCAAAACAAGAACCACATCTCAATAACCACCCTCAATAAACAAGTTAAACAGTATAAAACTTACAGCTACATAGATGTACCCATAAAAAAGAAGACATAAAACATCAACCGAGGTAAAAGACTACCACCAACCCAGATATACCCATCAATTGACGCCTTCGCCTTTAAACTATATTGCCCATAACCATTTTTCTCTATCAACCCAAGAGACTCAAGCTTTTGCAAATGATGATGCGCCACACCAGAAATACTAAGCTCTACACCACGCGTCACCTCCCTTAATCCCACCGGCCCACCTGCGCGAACAATAAAAGCATAAATAAATAACGTATTACCTTCCAAATCATCGACAGCCACGCTTTTTTAACACCTCATCAGAAATATAATTCAGAGGAACCAAACCTGTATTGTTCGAACAGATCAGAGTCATCAAAGACGAAACCGTCACCGCTATTTATCAGCTCTAAATGATATATTACCTGATTATCCATCAAACTTACCACTGTGTCACCACCATCAAAGTAGGTATAACCCCGACTGATTACATCAAGATAGACCAACTGTTTGTCTTTCATTATGTCCAAAATGTAACCAAACCTTCGTTTAAGTCATCACCATCACTACTGTAGCAACGTTTCTCATTAATCTCACCACTTAGAATTTAGTTTATCGGATCATGTACATAACCACCATTACGAAATTCGGCAGTGTCCTGATATACATTTGTTAATATAATTGTTTTGCGTTAGAATACAGGTATGACGCGCCCAAGACAAACCGACAACAATACAACCTGCCAAAATCTCCACTGCAGATATCACCTAAAAGAAAAAGACAAAAACATCATCAAACATGGAAAAAACCGTGCAGGTCACCAAATCTACAAATGCCTTCACTGCAATACCTACTTTACCCAAACCAAAAACACACCCCTATATCAAAAACACCTAACCGAGCCGCAAATAACAAACATATGCAAACACCTAGTTGAGAAAAATGGGATTCGAAGCATAGAACGCCTAACTGGCCATCACAGAGATACCATAGGCAACCTCTTAGAGGATATGGCTGAACACGCCTCGGAGGTAAACAACTATTTTATGAAGGATCTGGGTCTTTCGCAGTATGAGTGTGATGAGATTTGGACATTTATTAAAAAAAAAGAAAAGACGCTTAAGCGAGCTGGCACGTTTGAACCTGAAAGCGGCGACTGCTACCTCTACACTGCTGTAAAACGCAACTCATACTTGTTTGCAGCATTTTCCGCGGGTAAATGGACACAGCAGACTTGTCTTGATATGGTGCGTAAACTGGCTAAAGCTCTTAAGAGGCCCTCGTTACAGTGTCCGTTGGAAGTGTTTACTGATGGTAACGATGATTATTGTTATATTTTGCCTTTATGTTTTCAGCTTGGGTTTGTTGATTATGGACAGTTGATTAAGATTAAGCGGAATGGTCGTTGGGTGGTGGGTAAGAAGAGGCTTGTTATTTATGGTGAACCTTCTTTGGGTGATATTGAGACAACGGATGTGGAGAATTTTAATAGTGTTTTGCGTGAACGGTTAGGTCGGTTGGTTAGGGAGAGTAAGTGTTTGTCCAAGGTGAAGAGACGGCTTGTTTGTGCGGTAGAGTTGTTTAAATTCTATTGGAATTTTATCAACGAGTTTAAGCGTAATGTTTCTCCTGCTAAGCTTGAGGGTTTAACTGACCATTTGTGGTCTTGGCACGAATTCTTTTACTATCAATCGTTATCAAATCTTAGCTAGGACACTGCCCGAAATTCCGGAAGATTAAAAATTGTTTCGCGGACAGAAGAAAAGTCATAAGCAAGGGATTTTATTGTACCATAGTCAACATTAGAGTTATTCATGGCTGCAAAAAATGTGCACCTATAAAGCTGTAGGTCATCAGTGTAGATTACAAATTCGAAATAGTCGATTCGAGCACCTGTATGCTTTAGGACATCATGATTTATTGAGAATGGAAAAAGATTATTGTTTCATTGCTGAAAGAGTTATCATCTAAATATGCATTGATGTATGCAGATGAAGTGTTCATGGTGAACCAGGGCGTATGAATGGGTTGTGTTGTAGCTTTGGTTTGAGGTGTGAAGTATGTTAGTGGCAAAGTTGCTACTATTCCGAGTGCTAATGCGCACATGCATAAAGTTATTATTCTTTTTTCAATCTTCATTGCTACTTTTTCTCCAATGCTCTAATTCTCAGGGCAGTCTATATATCTCCTTGCCGAACACTTTTTGTCTAAACTGCTCTACTATTAGAGCAACAAAACATGATGGTTCAACTGAACAGGTTAGCAGATTTATTGCTTGTACAGAGGATGAAAAAAAGAAAGCACATCTTTTTTAACCCGTATTCCCGTATGTATTTAGCTTGCGTGTTTTTATTAAAGCATCTATATAGGAATTTGCATATGTAGCTGTGTTTGTTGCGCAAAAAAATGGCATGAAAGGTTAAATGTTAACGAAATTTTTGCTGAGAGCTAAATACATACGTATTCCCAATAAAATTTCTAACCACGGCAACTACAAACAGACAAAAACGCCTCAGAAACAACCATTTTTTTTGAAAAACAAGTCAAATAATGGGTAATGTTTATTTTAATTTTGTTATTGCCCATTTTTTAGCTTCAGCTATATCAGTCTTATTAGGTCTACCGCGTCTAGTGAAACGAAATGTTTGTCCCAAACAAATGAAATAGTCAGCAGCTAAATGTTGACCTTTTATCTCAAGTGCCTGTTTAACGCCCTCATAAGCAAGCTTATTACTTGCGCCGCCGCCAGCCCAGGTCATAAATAATACAAACTGTTTACCCTTACCTAAATTTACATTTTTTAGAAAATTTAACAATTCAACATACGGTTCACCACCCCTTATTCCCGTACCAAGAAATATCAAGCCATAATCATCTAAAGAGGGCATAATTAAAGGATCAAAGGTTTTGTCTAATTTTATGGCTTCGCAGTTAACCGCTTGAGCGATTGCTAAGGCTACTTTTTCAGTATTACACCTATGACTCGAGTAAATAACAAGAGGCTTCATGAAACACCCTCCTACAAATAGTTAACAGCGTCACCTAATAAGGGTAAGCCAATTAAATATAAAGGGATATTTAAGCAAAAATGTGCAGGATACAAAATACGGGACATTTGAACGTTTTTATTTATAACACCCTTTGTCTTCTCACAAAATAATTTCACCCCTCTCAATTAGACTATGGTTAAAGTCAAAAAGAAGGGTGAACTTAAATGGTGTCTAGAAAAAC
>WRGM01000134.1 GCA_009787175.1 Candidatus Bathycorpusculum fermentans
AATACGTGACTTAACCATTAAAAAGAACCGTTAAAACCAAATAAAATCACAAAAAACCACTCATATATCTATACGTGAACACTCTCAATTATTCATTGGTGTGGTTATTCTGCCCCAAATCCTAAAAATTATTCGGAGGGCGGGGTTTGGGTCAGAGCCCCATAAGGTGAAATTTTAATAAATCAATTAACCCTTATGGGGTGAAATTTTCGAAAGTTATTGACATTCCCCCCAACCATAGATTCTATACCGCCCGTAAATTGACCTAGAAAACCTCTGGTGCGTGGAGTCAAACCTGTTACAATACCTAAAACTTTTTTGATTTTATAACCGGCAATTGTTGGAGTTGTTACTATGAGAAATGGAGTTGACTTTGCAATATTACCGCCACATTTGATACAGAAATTTGTATCGTCAGATACATGATTCCACATTTTGGACAATTCATAATTGTTTCACATAATACTATTACGTTTTTTGGTACACTACCTTTTCCCCATTCAGAGTTGTCTAAAAACGTTTTCTTATGTTGGGGTTAATCGTGGTTTATTGATTGTTTTTTGCTAACAAATATATGCGACTGCTTGTATTTACTTTTGGATTTCCACGGAGCGGTACCCTTTGAAATATGATGTAATAATTGTTGGTGCAGGGCCTGCAGGCATATTCTCAGCTTTAGAACTGACAGAAAAAACAAACCTCAGTGTTCTTGTCTTAGATAGAGGACAAGAAATTGATAAACGCAAATGTCCCTCAAAAAGAGGTCTTGAATGTGTGCACTGTGAACCATGTGCAATTCTCTCAGGATGGGGCGGAGCAGGCGCTTATAGTGATGGTAAACTTACTCTGTCAACAGAAGTTGGAGGCTGGCTAAATAGGTATGTCTCAAACAAAGAGTTAACAGAGCTTGTGAAATATTGTGATGAAATATATCTTAAATTTGGCGCAAGCGAAACTGTTTATGGCATAGAAAATGAGGAAATAAACAAGATAGAAAAAGAAGCTGCACTCGCAGGTTTAAAACTTATAAAACAAGAAGTCCGACACATGGGCACCGATAAATGCCTTGAAGTTCTAAAAAGAATGTTTAAAGCATTAGAAAACAAAATCACTTTCAAACCAAAAACCGACGTTAAAGGTCTAATTATACAAAACAGCACAATTCAAGGAGTAGAAACATCAACAGGCGAAAAATACTACTCAAAATACGTAATTATCGCCCCAGGACGAGGAGGAGCAGAATGGCTGCAAACTGAAGCTCAAATCCACGGCTTAAAAACTGTAAGCAACCCTGTCGATATAGGTGTACGTGTTGAAGTCTTAGCTTCAGCTATGGAAAAGCTAACGAAAATTCTCTATGAGCCAAAACTGATTTACTACTCAAAACAATTTGACGACCAAATCCGCACTTTTTGCGTTTCACCTTATGGCGAAGTAACGACAGAGTCATATGATGGTGTTCTAACAGTAAACGGTGGTAGCCAAGCGGAGAGTAAAACGAACAATACCAATTTTGCAATACTAGTCAGCACGCAATTTACTGAACCCTTCAAAGAACCAATTGCTTATGGTAAATACATTGCCCGCTTATCCAACCTGCTTAGCGGCGGAGTTATGGTACAACGCCTAGGCGATTTAACCGCTGGCAGACGCAGCACTCCTGAACGCCTAGCCCGCAGTGTGGTTCAGCCAACACTCAAAAATGCAACACCAGGCGACCTAAGCTTTGTCTTACCCTACCGCTATTTAGCAGACATTCGCGAAATTCTACAGGCCATAGATGTAATCGCTCCTGGCGTTCACTCACGAGACACACTGCTTTATGGTGTCGAAGTCAAATTCTACAGTAACCATTTGCAATTAAATAACTCGTTAGAATCAAAAATTCAAAATATGTTCACTATTGGCGATGGCGCAGGCGTAACTCGTGGTCTAATTCAAGCATCCGCTTCCGGTGTTATAGTTGCAAGAGAAATTCTAAACCGTGAGAAACTCTTGAAGGACTGACAATATGGCTATAGTAGCTAAAGAAATTGGCTGTTCCCATTGCGGTGCTCCAGTTGAATTCAAATCTGGAGAAATAGTGGCTACTTGCAAATATTGCGGTTTTACAACGGTTATCCAGACAGGTAAAGCCTTTAATTTTGAACATTCTCTAATTTTAAATAACTATGATACCGCTCGAATGGAAAACTGTGTTAGAGCCTGGATGAGTAGCGGATTTATGAAACCAAATGATTTAGCTAAAAAATCAAAAATTGTCGAGGCAAATCTTGTTTATTTACCGTTCTGGGTTGTATTTAGTGCTGCTACAACTAAGTATAAGGGCATTTTTGAGCGTATTTCTCCACCTGTTGTAAAAGAAGGCGAAATTACAAAAGAATACAATTGGCTTGTTTTAGCAAGAAAAGCAACAGTTTTTCCTACACGCGAATATGATGTACCTATAGCTGGAAAAATTCCATATGCTTTTCAAAAAATTGAAGCAACTGCTAAAGTGTTAAACAGTGAAATAGATAAGGATGAAATTTTGGAGTTAGCTAAACAACAGATTGAAAATCACCATCGCTTTATTCTTCAACAAAGTGTTGATCGTGTTATAGACCTCTCCACAGTGTTGGAGCTTAAGCAAATGCTATATCTGCATGCACCTGTGTGGTTCGTTAAATATCAGTATAAGGAGAAACTATATCAGCTAATTATTGACGGCTCAACTGGTAACGTATTAAAGGGCGATATACCTTTAACTAGGTTCTGAATTATTCTAATAACCTTTTTAAGCATCTTTTTTCTATATCGAAAACGGAAAGGGTTGGAATTCTGAAAATGAGCGAAAATAATGTTAATATATATACACAGGCAAAAAGTCAAATGAGTTTCTCTGAACGTATCGCAGCGGCGTTGCCCGGGTTTAAGGGGTATAAAGAAAAAGAATTACGGCGAGAATCCGATAAATTGGTACGCAATCACCTAGTTTCAAAATTAACTCGTGTGAAAAATGATGTACGTAGTATTTTCCAAAAAATTACTGATAAACGTTGTTTAGACATTTTATCCGATATGGATAGATTAACAGCAAAAGTTGATCGTGTAACCGAAAAAATAAATCATGCATCATATGGTTACAGAGGCTTTTTTGATGTTATAAAAATTAAAGAAGAAAACCTCGATAATATGATAACCTTTGATAATAAACTGTTAGACTATGTAAACGCTTTAACAGTTGCTGTTGATGATTTTAAAGCTCAACTTTCTGCAGGAGACTATAGTAACCTTCAAGATAACGTTCAAAATGTAACCGATAACCTTGAAGAACTTGAAAATACATTTGATAGACGTGAAGAAGTAATAATGGGAGTGACACAATAATGCCACAAGTAATAGAGTGGACAAACAATAATTCAGACGCAATAGTTTGGCGATGCCCTAATGGCGAAATCACTTGGGGTTCACAATTAATTGTTCAAGAATTCCAGATGGCCATGTTTTTCCGCGATGGGAAATCATACGATGTTTTCGGTCCAGGAAGACACACTTTAACCACCTCAAATTTACCTCTGCTATCAGGATTATTAACACGTCTCGCTGGATTTGGCTCAAATAAACCCTTCAAAGCGACAGTTATTTTTATCAGCACTAAAGTATTCGCTGGCAAATGGGGAACAAAAGCACAAACTACTGAGTTAGCACCTCTACAGACTTATGGACAATTCTGGTTCAAAATTGAAAATGCAACACTATTTGTTAATGAAGTTATAGGCGGACAGAATGCTTACACAACTGAACAAGTTAACAGCTTCTTACGCGGATACTTGAACGAAAAAATCATTAACGAACTTAGCCATTATGACCTAATAACAGTCTTCACACGACTAAACGAAACAAGCATCATTGTCAAAAACACACTTATTGAATACTTCAAACGCGTAGGCATAGAACTAACTGACCTAAAGTTCGAAGGCATAGACACAACACCAGAATATCGCGAACGCTTATTCTGGCTCAAAACTGGACAAAACACATCAAGTGAAGTCTTACGCATGGAAACAATGAAAAGTGCCGCAGAATCTCTTGGTAAAGGCGGCGGTTCTGGTGCATTAGGCGCAGGAATGGTAATGATTCCACAAATCATGAACCAACAAGCACAACCACAAGCAACGCCTGTAGCAACAACACTTGTTATTTGCCCTAAATGCAGTGAAAAAATACCTGCAACAAGCAAATTCTGCGCTGTATGTGGCACAAATCTTACGCCTCCCTCCGAAGGAGCTATAACGTGTTCTAAATGTGGCAAATCCATACCAGCAAACAGCAAATTTTGTCCCGAATGCGGAAATAAAATCGCATAAAAATCGTAAAAGATATGTCACTGCATGAAGCTTATTACGCTTTATGCAGTTTTTCAATTTTTTTAACCTTAAATTAACACGCTAATGAAACTCTGCTAAAACATGGTTTAGCTATTAAGCAATGTTTTTTTACTACATTATTTACTCTTAAACATTTCAAGTGCTTAAAGAGGCTGTTTGGTTAATGCGTGTAATTGCTGATTTGCATATTCATGGTCGTTATAGTCGAGCTACAAGTAGCCAAATGAATGTGCTTGAAATTGCGCGTTACTCAAAAATTAAGGGTTTACATCTTGTAGGTACAGGTGATTTTACTCATCCTGACTGGTTAAAAGAGTTAAAGCAGTCTCTTGTTTTTGATCCTGATGCCTGTCTGCTTAGCGTTGCAGATAACGCTACTTCTCAAATACGCTTCATGCTTACAGCAGAAGTTTGTACCATTTTTGATTACAAGGGGTCTTCAAAGAAGATACATCATGTTATCTTATCTCCCGATTTTGAGACTGTTGAGCAGCTTAACGAGCGGCTGGCTTGTTTTGGTGATTTAGCTTCTGATGGTCGTCCAATTTTGAATATGACTGCGTCACAGTTAGTTGAGGAAGTTATGGCAGTTTCAAGTTGGAATATGGTTTTTCCTGCTCACGTCTGGACTCCTTGGTTTAGTCTATTTGGAGCGTTTAGCGGTTTTGATAGTATAGATGACTGTTATCAAGACATGGTAAAGCACATTTATGCACTTGAAACAGGGCTTTCCTCTGATCCTGCAATGAATTGGCGTTTAAGCAATCTTGATCGTTTCACGTTGCTATCTAATAGTGACTGTCATAGTTTTTGGCCTTGGCGTATCGGTAGAGAGGCTAATGTATTTGAGTTAAAACATTTTTCTTATAATCAAATAATAGATGCTATAAAAACTCATGATTCTACACGATTAAAATTTACTATTGAAACTGACCCAGCTTATGGTAAGTATCACTGGACAGGTCATCGTAACTGCAAAGTTTCATACCCACCACATGAAGCGATAAAATTTGCAAATATCTGTCCTGTATGCCGAAAGCGTCTAACTAAAGGTGTTGAGCAACGAGTTGAAGAATTAGCAGATAGACCAGCAGATTTTAAACGTGAAGGCGCTCCGGAATTTATGCGCTTGTTACCTCTTTCGGAGATTATCTCTGCAGTGTTAGGTGTTGATTCGCCGTCTACTCAGGCGGTCTGGCGCAAATATTACGCATTAATTGACAAGTTTGGAGATGAATACTCTGTACTTATCGATGCACCTCTAGATGCGTTAGCAGCTGTGGTCGATACGCCCATAGCAGAGACTATTGTTAAAGTCCGTGAAGGGGTGCTAAAAGTCACCCCAGGATACGATGGAGTTTACGGACAACTAACTCTAGATATCCCAATTTTGTCTACTGGCAAAGTCAAATCTGTTAAGTCTAACGCCCAAGTTCACCAGTTAAGCATGTTTGATTTCTGGTAAGCGCGTTTTTTAGTCTTTCAATCTCAATAACAGCTTGATTTACACACTTTTATCCGCGGTAAATATGGGACATAAAACTCTCAGTACGCTTTTAGGTACTAGCGACAAAGGTAATGTGTTAGATGGGACAATAAAAAAAAGAAAGAGGAACAGATTTTGATTAATTCCTAAACTTTTTACTTGCTCATGACTTTTCTAGCGGCGATTTCTATATCTTCGGATTTTATGGTTTTTCTTCCTGCGTGCATTGCAAAATCTAAAGCTTCTTTAGCGACTTTTACGCCTATTATTTCTAGGGCTTTTGCGAGTTCTTTGGCTGCTGCTTCACTTACTCGGTCTGCTCCCGCTTTTTTGCATAGTCTATGCATGGGTGCTACAGCTATTTCTAATTCGGTCATAACGTCATCTCGTGCTTCTTTTTCTAATTAAAACAATATTTAACCTTTTTTGTAGATTGCTTCCTTAAAGCACCTTATACTGCTAAAATTGGTGGTTGATAAGAAAAGTTATAAAAACGTTTTTTTATTTGTTATTAGGCGTTGATTAAGATGAAACTAGTGGATGCTCATATCCATCTTTCTGAGCCAGAATATGTTGGATATTTATCTGATGTGATAGCTGATGCTACAGCTAATGGTGTATCTGCGTTAATTACCAGTTCAGTAAATTTGAGTACGTGTAAAAATGACGTTAAATTGGCTGAACAGTATCCTACCTTAATTTATCCCGCTCTTGGTATACATCCTTATAATGTTAATTTTCTAAAACAAAATGAGCTACAAGAAATAATTGATTTTATTTTGCAGCAAAGCCAAAAAAAACGTCCTGTGGCTATTGGTGAAATCGGTCTAGATTCAACATATAAAACTGCGTGGGAGCAGCAACTGTTTGTTTTTGATAAAATGCTACACCTTGCCGAACAACTTGACTTACCCGTGGTCATTCACTCACGTGGTACTACAGATAAAATTGTAGACATGTTACAGTCATATAATCTAAAACGTGTATTGCTTCACTGGTTTAGTCATACAATAGAAACATTAAACAAATCAATAGAATTAGGCTACTTTATCTCCGAAGGTCCACCAATTGTTTACTCAGATACTATTCGCGAAATTGTAAAGCAAACACCGCTAACTAGTTTACTAACTGAAACCGATGGACCAGTACTTTACAGAAAAAACCCCTTCAATGGTCAACTAACTAAACCCTCATACATAAAAGCAGTACTGGAGGCAATTGCTGAAATCAAAAACACAGATGTCACCGTTGTTGCTGAGCAGGTTGCTAAAAATTTTGAAACATTTTTTGATATTAAACTTTAGCTTTTTGTTCTAAAATCTTTTTTTCTTTCTTTAAATTTCAGTATTAAGGCGTAAGCTTAAATTAAGTCTCTATTCTATTGAGACGTTGCTTCTGCGCTTATAGGCGTTGGAGAAATAATAAACGTTGATATCGGAGGAATTTCAGTGGGAAAAGTAAAAACTGAACAGATAAAGAGAACAGGTAAAGAACTCATGACACGCTTTCCAAACAAGTTCACAAGCAACTTTGATGAAAATAAAAAGTTGGTTGATACATTAACCGCAGGCACAACTACACGTGTCCGAAACAAAATTGCAGGTTACATTACACGAACTGTAGCGTTGTCAGAGGCTGGGTCAGAGATCGAAATGGACTCAGATGATATAGATGATGAAGAATAATTAACTGTCAAGTTGGAAAAGAACCTTCATGATGGATCAATATCGGAAAGGCTGGGCATTTAGATATCTGCGCGAAGCAAAAGCTGAATTAGAAGCAGCTCAAAAAATGCCTGACATGGCACCAAATCTTCTTTTAGAAGCCATCCGAAAAGCCCGAAATGCAGTTTATTACAGTTTGGGTGAGCCTGCCTTTATTGAAGTTCTTATAAGAGAAGAGCTTGTAAAAAATCCTCAGACTAACGATTCTGTACTCAAATTTTTAATTGAGTTTGAAAGCATAGTGGAAGTACTTTCTCATGCAGAAGAAGTTAATAGTGCTGTACTGATGAAACAAGCTGACACTTTAGTTAATATAGCAACAGAATACGTTGAAACTCTAACTCAGGAAAAATACCAACCATAACTTTAAGATAAATATTCTTAAAATAACAACCTTAATTTCTCTCTTTACATATGAGCTATAGATTATAATGTCTGTAACTGTAAAATTTGTTGGTGCCCTACGTCGTGTAGCAGATAAATCTATGATGAAAATTAGTTGTTCACCAAATTTTTCTGTTAAAGATTTAATCCAAAAAATACTTTTAGACATACCTGAAATAAAAAAAGATATCATAAACCAGCAAACAGACGGCACTATAAAAAATACCGTTTTAATTCTTGTAAATGACAGAGAAATCAGCGTTCTAAACGGCTTAGACACCATACTTACAAACGAAGATGAGATAGTCTTTATCCCAGTTGCACACGGAGGATAATCGATATGACTAATAACAGCGCATTTATAGTAAACTAGTAAATGGCTCAATCTGACCTTGGAGTTATGTGTTTTCAAATTGGGCGGGAGCTTTAGCTTATCTAACGAATGGTCAACTGTGAAAATGGAGTAAAACATTTTTTTATGACACTACTGCACAGCTATGTGCAGAAGGTAGCGCAAAAATTGAGTGAAGAAACAATTAGTACTACTATTGGTCACGGAACCTGGTATGATATGACGGCTCAGAAGGTTATTGACCGCGAAAAACAATTGGGCCGAAATACGAGCTTACTTAGAACTGAAATGGGTTTAGGTGCTTCAGGTTTTCCTCACATCGGTAGTTTAGGTGATGCCGCACGTTCTAACGCTGTAGCCGTGGCTCTAAAAAATTTGGGCTATAACTCTGAGCTTATCGCTTACTGTGACGATAAAGATGGGTTAAGAAAAGTTCCTGCTGGTCTTACACATGCTAACTTGGAGAAATACCTTGGATACCCCGTTTCCGACATTCCAGATCCGTTTGGCTGTCATGAGAGTTATGGTAAACACATGAGCAGTCTGCTGCTTGATGCTCTTGATAAATGTGGGATTCAATACAAGTATTATTCTGCAAATGAAGTCTACAAAAAAGGGTTATTGTTAAAAGAGATTCGGGATATACTATCTAATGCACAAAAAGTTGGTCAGATAGTTAAAGAAGAAGTTGGGCAAGAAACATACACTGAGGTTTTGCCTTATTTTGCAGTGTGTGAAAAATGTGGGCATCTATATACTACAAGAGCCTATGAGTTTGACAATAAATCTGACAAAGTTCTCTACAAATGTATCGGACTTGAAATAAAAGGTAACAAGATTCAAGGCTGTAATCACGAAGGGGAAGTAGACATCAAAAGCGGTGATGGTAAGTTAACTTGGAAAAGCGAATTTGCTGCCCGCTGGAGAGCTTTAGATATCCGGTTTGAAGCATATGGAAAGGATATAGCTGACTCTGTGCGTATTAATGATCGTATTAGTCGTGAAGTTTTAGCTTTTGAGCCGCCAAGTCATGCAAAGTATGAAATGTTTCTTGATAAGGGTGGTAAAAAAATTTCTAAGTCAGCTGGTAACGTGTTTACGCCGCAAGTCTGGTTTCAATATGGGTCTCCGCAATCTCTGCTATTATTGATGCTTAAGCGGTTTGTCGGTACTCGTAGTATAGGTGTTTCAGATATTCCCTCGTATATGAATGAGCTTGATGAGCTTGAAGATGTTTATTTCGATAAAAAACAGTTTAGTCAGAAGGAAACTATACGTCTGAAAGGTCTCTATAAGTACTGCTGGGTAATGGCTCCTCCTGAGAAACCAAGTATTCATGTGCCATATAATTTGTTAGCATTTCTCGTTAAAATGGCTCCAAAAGAGTGTTTACATGATTATATAGCTGAGAAACTGCAAGTCTACGGGTATCTGCAGAAGAATCAAAAAATAGCTGATGATGCGCCTTTAGTTAAGCGTATAGAGTATGCCCAAAATTGGTCTCAGGATTTTGAAGAGATCAAGGAGACAATGGTTACATTAAGTCCAGCGGCTAGAGGAGCGATTGTTGATTTACTTAAAACCTTATCTGAGGCAGATGATTCTGATAAAATTCAAAATAATATTTTTAATGCCGCTAAAAATAATGGGTTAAAGCCAGGTGACTTCTTTAAACTTCTCTATTCCATTTTGCTAGGTGTTCCTCAGGGTCCACGTTTAGGGGCGTACATTTTAGCTATGGGTAAACAGAACGTTTCTGAGGCGCTTGAGAGAGCTGTAAGCCAACCATAATTGGCTGTTAACCTCTTTTTTTTGTTTCAAGATGTCGTAATTAAAAAGTTAAATTGTTATTTGTTTGAGTCAGGTTTATTTAGCTCTTGGTATAACTTAGTGTCGTTCTGGGCCTGTCGTCTAGCACGGATTATGACACCAGCCTGCGGAGTTGGAGGTCTTGGGTTCAAATCCCAGCGGGCCCGCCATACCCCTTTTTCATGTCCTGTTGGTTTAGCTTTCTTCTAGTACTAATTGTTGTTGTTCAGAGGTTTTCTTCGCTTTTCTTTGTTTCGATAGGTAATAGGCTGTTCCGATTGCTGTAATTATGTTTGTTAAGATAATTACGCAGGTTATAACGCTTACAAATGTGTCTGCTAATTGTAATTTATCTGGGAATTCACGGTTATATGTAACTGCTAGAATTGCAAGTGTAGCAGGTGTTAATCCTAATGCGCACATAAGTGTAATTATGCTCTTTTGTTGTGATAGACTGCTTTTGGCTGTTGAAATTCTTACTGATCCAAATCTCATTATGAGCAGTACCACGGTAAACATTATACCGTATAGTAAGAATTTTGTGTCTATTACAAAAATTAGGCCTAGGGAGACAAAGAATAAGGTTTCTAGAAGGAAAGAGATCTCTTCATAAAATCCCTTAAGTTGCTGCTGTAGATTATCTAGATTCATTTTAACCTTCAAGAGTTTACTAGCTAAGTGGTAATTTCCAAAAACTATGCCAAACACTAAAACTGCTAAAATTCCACTACCCGTAAGGAGCTCAGTTATGCTATAAGTCGCTAACACAAGACCTATTGTTAATACATGAGTAAATTTGTACTTCTGGAGACGGTATAGTATGTATACCCATAGTAAACTTAGAATAAGTCCTATAATGATGCCTATGGAAAACTGTCCAGCTATACCTGAAACAGCACTAAACACGCCGCCGCTTGTGGAATTTATGTGAATATCAACTAAAGTTGAGAAAAGGACAACAGAAAAGACTGAACTTATCGCAGACTCCATTGTTAGAAACGCTACAGTTTTCTCTTTAAGTTTCATCGTAGCACTCAACGGCACTATTACAGCTGCTGTAATTTCGCCACCTATTATCGCTGCAAAAATAAGCGACTGTAATAAATCCCATTTTAACCCAAAATAGCCAAGTGCTCCAATTGCTGCAATACTTGCAAAAGTATAGATAGTCGTTTGAACAAACACTCGCCCACCAATTGCAACAACTGACTGAGATTTCAAACCCAAACCGGCATAGAATAAAACCATTAACAGCGTTAAAGTCGCAAAAATCGGCAGTGTCGATAACAAATTCTCACGCGGAAAAATACCCAAAATAGGACCCAATATAATGCCAATAAGTATAATTATAATAAATATTGGAATGCCCGCTTTTTTCGTTAAAAATTCTCCTGCAAAACCAATTGCAATAATCATAGCAACTATACCAAAAATAACAATACTTATTGGCACTGCACTACTACTCCTGTTACCATTGCCATTATTTTTTGTTTCAACAGTGAATTCAGCACTAACTGACGTTGTATTGTCAGTTACAACTATGAAATGCTTGCCCGTAGTAGCATCTTTTGGAATAGTTATATTTGCCCTATAAGTACCTGCTCCAGATGTACTTGTTACATTTAATGGAGCAGCATCGCTGATATTATCCCAGTAGATTGATACTTCACCATCTTCTAGGGCACCACTGCCAGAAACCGTAATTGTATCATTAACAAAACCCGAGTTAGCAGACAAAGTTGGAGTGTTTAAGGCATTTGCTACCAGCGGCGATACTGATAATACCATAAATGCAAATAATAATACTGTTACCGTTACCAATAATTTGCTCTTTGAGTTCAACATCTTTAATTAATACACACCTACCTATTGTCCTCTTCAGTATTTGTAACTTTTGTTTTTACTGCCCTTTAATAGAACCAATAGCTATTTACTTAAATATGTTTGCTTATCCCTTCCTAAATACTCAATTTTTACTAAGCTATACAACATCAATGTCATCAGGCTAAAAATTTTTGGTATAGTGAGTGGTACATTCGATAAGTAGGCGCACATATTTATTGGGTATCCCACATATTGAG
>WRGM01000135.1 GCA_009787175.1 Candidatus Bathycorpusculum fermentans
GAACTGTAACTAAATAATTTGATCATGTTCATGGTGTAATTCATGGTTTTATCCGATAAAAATGGTCAAGTTATTTTGTGACAGATCCTAAGCCTTCCTGATGAAACGTTGTGTGTTTCTTTAATGGTGCCTAACTATAGGTTCTGTTTAATAGTTTTTGTAAAGAGGTTGGTTTGTTGTTTTTGGGTTTAGTATTCGTATTTTGTGAGGTCAGCTATGTTTGCTTTTTGGAATGCTTTTTTGCGGTTAATACATGATTCGCATTGTCCGCAATGTTGCTCTCCGTCTGTATAGCATGACCATGTTAGCTCTAGGGGTACATTTAGTTTTGTAGCTGCTTTTACAAGGTCTGTTTTTTCTTTGCCCATATATGGGGCGCTTATGCTAATGTTGCTGTTTGTACCTAATTGTGCTGCTTTTTCAAAGGCTTCATAAAAGTCTCGTCTGCAATCTGGATAAAAGGCTACGTCTGAGTCATGTGCGCCGTAAAAAATTTCGTTTGCTCCCACTGTGGCTGCGTATGCTACGGCTACGGATAGAAAAATGGCGTTGCGAAACGGCACAATTATAGCCTCTGAGAACTCTCCAGATAATGCTATATCTCTATTAACAAGGGATGAGGTCTGAAAAATGTCTTTTAGTGCTGAAAAATCCACAATTTTAATGCTAGTACCCAGATTTTCTGCAATTTTTTTGGCTGCATACACTTCTTTAACAGCTATTTGTCCGTACTTGAAAACAATTGGGTAAATTTGGTAGCCTTGACTCTTTGCCCAGTAAGCAACTGTGGAAGAATCTAAACCGCCACTAAGTACAATAACACACTTTTTATCCTTATACATACCCATTTTTCCTTAGTTATTTTTCGGAAAACACCTTTTGATAGCTAGCCGTTTTATGTTAAGTTTTAAGACCTCTTTAGCTGCCTATTAAGTTTATGTTTGAATTTATAAAATGACATAAAAAACTTAACAGTTATAACTTATAAAAACGTTAATAAACTATTTATGAAAGATATAACTTGTATTATAGTAGAAATATGGTGTGTTGAAAGATATGCTTGATAGAGTTGATTATTTGCAGAAAATACGGCCTTTCATTGGAAAGGATGTTATTAAAGTTATAACTGGTCTACGGCGTTCGGGTAAGAGCGTAATATTAGAACAGCTCTGCAATGAGATAAACAATCCAAATACCATTTATCTTAATTTTGAAGATTTACATATGGAACATTTACTTAATTACACGGCGTTACATGACTATGTCTGCAAGAAAATAGGTGATAGCAAAAAACAATTCTGCCTATTTTTCGATGAAATCCAAGAAGTTGAAGGTTGGGAAAAAACGATCAATTCGCTTCGAGTAAAATTCAAAGCTGACATCTACATAACTGGATCCAACTCTAAAATGTTATCAAGTGAACTCTCAACACATATTACAGGAAGATATGTAGAATTCGTCATATACCCCTTCTCTTTTGCCGAATTTAAACAGATTAACCAAAAACATACCTTCGATGAATATCTACAATACGGTGGAATGCCTTTTTTACACAGCATTAACTTTAAACCACAAGAGAGTAAAAAATACTTAAAAGACGTCTTTAACTCCATATTGCTAAAAGATGTTGTTAAGCGTAACAAAATCCGCGATGTAGACCTATTAGAGCGAATTGTAAATTATGTACTAAACAACATAGGCAAACAATTTTCAGCGACAAGCATATCAAAATTTTTTAAACAAGAAAAAAGAATAGTAGCACCTGAAACTCTTCTAAATTACTTAAAAGCCTGTGAAGAAGCGTTTTTGTTTAAAAAATTAACATATCAGGATGTAATTGGCAAAAAAGCACTAAATGTGAATGAAAAATACTATATCGCAGATCACGGACTTAGAGCAGCGGTAAGTGGTACAAACTTTAACGACCAAGAGATAATCCTCGAAAACATCGTCTGCTTAGAGCTTATTCGCAGAGGATATACTGTAAAAGTTGGGCGTAGCGGTAGAGATAGAGAAATCGATTTTGTATGCGAAAAAAACGATGAAAAACTCTATGTGCAAGTATGCTATATATTAAGTGAAGAAAAAACCATTGAACACGAATTCGCTTCCCTCTTAGATGTAAAAGATAACTATCCTAAAATAGTGCTGTATAAAGAAAGCTCTTTCAAAGGTAATTACGAAGGCATTCCAGCAGTGAACATCGAAAAATGGCTACTTAAAAACAACTGATAACCATAAAAATTTTTTTGCCATTTAGAACGGTGGCGTGTTTGTAGTATTTACCTCTAAAACGAGTATACTTCAAATAACCTGCCTTCCTTTCCATATGAAAATGGTCTAATCACAGCATAACTCTTTGGTAACACCGCATGTTTAACGAAAAACCAAAAAAACAGCTATTGCTACTGTTATAATTTGCTGTTTTGATGAAATTCTTTTGGAGTGAAAACTTTATCTTTTAGATTTGGAAGTCGTTGAAAATATTCTTTGTTTTCGGTTAACAAGATGTCACCGTTTTCTAAAAGAAAGCAGGCGGCTATTGCTATGCCTTGATATTTTATAGGGTGCTCCTTTGCAATAAAGTATGCATTGAGTTCAGCTATAATTTTAGCTGTTTCTCCGTTTAGCGAGACTCAACGAAATTGACAAAGTATTCTTTGTTACTGCTCAGCAGGTAGTTTTTGTGTACACGCTTAGATAGTGTAATTTTCACAAGAATTTTTGTGTTTGCTTAGCTTTATACAAGGAGGGGGATGCCTATTTTTTTGAGTATCTTGAATAGTGGCCAGCCTATTAGTATGCTTGCGATAATGTTTCCTGCTGTGACGTATGCTATTGTTGCGATTAGGGGTAGGCTGTATAGGTAAGATAGCATCCAGCCTACTGTTGTTCCTAAAACTGCTGAGTAGGCGAGGCATGTGCCTATTATGGTGTAGTCATTGTGTGATTTTTTGTATATGTAGTAAACTATGTAGGACATTATAAATGATGGTATGGTGTTTAGTAAATCAAGTAGACCTGCTGTTGAAAAAATGTTGGATATGAAGACTCCTAATGTGTGTCCAAGGACGCCTGCAAACCCGAATAATGGTATTGTAGTAATTAATGCGTCTGCGATGCGGATTTGAACTGGACCATATGAAAATTCTGTGAGCGAAATTACTAGTGCTGCGTAAAGTGCAGCATATATAGATATTAGAGCTACTTTTTTAGTTTTGTTTTGCAATTCTAGTCCTCCCTACCCCGGGTTTTATATTTGGCGGAACGGGTGGGAGAATACTCACCCGCCATTTAATCTCAAAACCGGTGTTATACTATAAAAAGTTTACTTGTCAAAGTGGCACTATATCGTTCTAAAAACTATTTTCTATGCAAAGCCTTTTTGTCCTGACATTAGAAACGGTTACATAAAACGTATTTCTATGATTTTTCAGTACAAAACACGTGATTATAACCAACATACACACTTTTTTTCAATGCATCCACTAGTTTTTTGTGCCGTAGTTGAAGCATACACAGGATCAAAGTCCTAAGCCACAACTACTGCACAATAACACTACAACACAACAGAAATATTTAAACAAAAAACAACCCACTCTAACAAAAAACATTAAACAACCACAAAAAACAGAAAACAAAAATAAGAAAAAACAACCAACAAACAGCACGTACACTAACCCAACCACACCCAACCAACAACCCAACAACAACAGCAACACTACAAACCCACACTAACCCTTACCCGAAACAATATAACCTGCATTTCTCAAAACAGCAATCATAGACTCCAACAAAACAGACCCACCACCACCATCACCACTACCCGACCGCACCAAAACAGTAGACTTCTTCGAAAAACCTTCTTCAACATACCGCTCACAATTAACAAGCAAATACCAAACAACCATTGACAACTTTTGAGCAACAGCAACATACGCCACCTTACGACCCTTCTTAACAGAAATGCGCTCAAACATTTCCTTAAACCGCCCATCAGACTTAACCGCACTATGAGCCACCTCAATCATACACCACCTAAGATACTTCGAACCACGTTTACTAATAACACCATAATTAGCCACCCCAGCCGACTGATACACACAAGGAGCCAAACCACACCAACAAGCTCCTTGCCTTATCACTATCAAACCGCATAACATCCCCAAGTTCAGCCAAAATAGTCACACCCGACAACTTGCCTACGCCAGGAACAGGACAAACAACCTCAAATCACACTTATTAACCAGCCCATCAATACAAAGTTCTATCAACTTTATCTGCCCAGTTAAATTATTAATAGTTCTTATCAACTGTTCAAGCACAAAATGGTCAATTTCACTTAAAGTACCTTGCGCAACAGCTTCTATTTCAGCACTTTTAGCCTTTAATTGTTTGTTTTCACTAGTTTCCACGATGGCTTTAACAGTTTTTCCTGCCAAAAGCCCTTCTAAGAGTTCTGTCTCTGCTTTTTCAAATAAGTCACTTAACACTGTTTTTAATCGTATGTTCACCCGATTACCTAAAGAGAAGCGTTTTACCAAGTTCGCTTGGATCAAGGCTTTTCAGATTTTATTGTAATACAAAAAGAGACTTAAAACTTAGCAGAAATGTACTCTTTATCAAAACAGGTGCGAAGAACATAAAAAATTATCTTCAATAGCTGAGTCCAAAATGTGAGTATTCCTGTTTAGAGAGATAACAACATCTCGTAACTTTCGCTCTAACCCCTCTCTATATGGATATCTTTCATATTTTACCCCAGTTTTTACTATTTTACAATTGATGGCGGAAACTATTACTCAAACATTCCTCACTATAGGCAAGACTCTTTCTGTCTAGTGTTGTTAACTGTTTTCTTCTATGATTCTTGCATCTTTAACTTCATATATTATGTCATTTGCGGATCGCATATTTTGTGAATCTATTTCCTGTATCATCTTGTTTGCCATGCGACCTACTATGAATACTAGCACGTTTAGACCTCTTGATGCTGCTATTACTGCTGAGTGACTGATGCCAAATTCTATATCGGGCTCTAGTTTTAACTTATTGCTTACGGCTCTGCCTACGGCTCCCATGACTCCTATGCGGTCAGGTTTGAATTCTTTTACTATTCCTTTAATTTTTTCTATATCTACTGCCCTTGAGCCGCCTTTGCGTATGCTAGGTAATTTTATGATTAATATTTTGCCCTGTTTTAATTTTATTTTACCTTTCAAATCTCTTAGTCCAATATCTTCACCTGAAATAGCATCATTTGTTGCTATTCCTGTTGATTCAACGTTTGTATCGTTTACGGATACTGTGTAAAAAATGCCACCTTTTGTTATTAGTCCCACTTGCTCACCAGTTTTCACAGGAAGAGTTGCTATGGCTATCCATGCATGGTCAACTTTTAACTCTTTTCTTACAGATTTAACGTATGAGTCAAGTCTCTTTAGTTCTTCACGAAGATGTGCTTTTCCTTTTGAAGTTAACCGGTAATTCCCCCGTTCAGAGCTTGAATCTAGGAAACCTTCTTTGGCTAATTTTTTAAAATATTTCGATATAGCTTGAATTGTTATCCCTATAGTATTGCTTATGTCTTTTTGCTTAATATGCGGCTGTTTTCTCATAACTTCAAGTAAAATCTGAAACTTTGTAAATTCTCCTTTATCACGTAACAAAATATCTGGTGTTTGCTTCTTCATAAACAATTCAACCTTTAGTTAACTTATGTTAAATAAATCTTTATATGCTTATTGGTTGACTATTCAACAAGGCGAAATAATTATGCACATAATGGAAGGCTTTTTACCACTTGAATGGTGCCTAGTCTGGTTCGCACTATCAATTCCCGTACTAATCTATGGCGTTTACAGGTTAACAAAAATCACAAAAAAAGTCCCAGAGGCTAAACCCCTATTAGCCTTAATGGGCGCATTTATATTTGTAATCTCCGCCCTAAAACTCCCCTCCGTAGTGGGAAGTAGTTCGCATCCAACAGGCTCCGGTTTAGCTGCTGTTTTCTTCGGCCCCGCTGTAGCCGGTATTCTTTCCCTAATAGTTTTAGTGTTTCAAGCTTTACTACTAGCTCACGGTGGATTAACTACCCTTGGCGCAAACGTTTTCTCCATGGGAATAGCTGGACCCGCAATAGGTTTTACTATATGGATGCTATTTAAACGAACAAAACTCTCCCCAACAATAGGCATATTTACCGCTGTCGCCCTAAGCGACTTGACAACATATATTGTAACATCCATACAGCTCGCACTTGCTTTCCCTGCAGAAGGAGGCATATTAGCAGCGTTTACAAATTTTGCCGCAATATACGCTGTAACCCAGATCCCCCTAGCTATAGCTGAGGGCATTTTAGCCGTTCTAATATTTAGCTTCCTAGCAAAATACAAAGGAAACATTCTCTCATTACTAAAAGTACTAAAAAGCCCCGTCTCAAACACGACCCAAGAGGTGGAATCACAATGAAATACTGGTCATACATCGCATTAGCAATTACCTTACCCATACTATTTGTCGCCTACACAATAGCCTTAGGCTACACCGCGCTATCTGACGCCCTAATTACCCTACCCGCGGAAACTGAAATTTTGCTATTCTCTATACAAGCCGGCATAGGTGCTGCAACAATCGGACACTTTCTTGGCTCACTAAAGGGTGGAAAATCAAAAAAACTCTCCACAAGCATAGGTAAAGATAATGTTAAACAGAAACAAAAAATTGACTTAAAATATCTCATATTAATAGTGGCTGTTGTAGCTATATTCATATTGCCGTTCGTGATTAATCCCAATGCTGAATTCAGCGGCACTGATGGTCAAGGACCAGAGGCTATTGAATCAAGCGGCTATACGCCTTGGATTGAACCCCTTGGCTTCCAACCAGGTGAGTTGGGTGAAAAGTTGCTCTTCTCCCTTCAGGTAGCTATTGGCGCAGTTATCCTTGGCTATTTTATAGGATATACTAGAGCAAAGAGCCACTGATAATATGGACGGAGCTATCTTTGAGTCATTCTGATCTCTATGCAGAAGTAGACAGATCAGCTTACACAAACGCGTTAGCTAAAAGTAGCCCTATAACTAAAACCTTTTTTGCCCTATCCGCACTGGTACTATGTGTTGCTGCACCAACATTTGTACCAACATTTATCGTGCCTATCCTCATATTTATTTTATGTACAATTCTAATATTGGGTATTGCTAAAGTCAACCCCAGACTCTATCTTAACTTACTCATTTATCCTACACTTATGCTTGTCCTTAGCTGCATTTTTCTAGCTCTATTCTTCGGCACTGGAGACCCTATTACACAGATCTCTCTACCCTGGACTACGTGGTCTATATATAAAAGCGGCATTTTAATGAGTGTACATACTTTCTTTAGAGTTGAAGGCGCACTCTCCTGCCTATTCTTCTTAGTATTAACTACCTCAATAACTGACCTTAGCCTAATACTTAGACGCATACATGTCCCAAAAGTACTCCTCGAAATATCCCTGCTAATTTACCGCTACATCTTTGTATTCCTAGAAGTCACCGAGCAAATGTCAACGGCTCAATTAATGCGACTAGGCAAAGGCGGCTGGCTAAAAAGAATCCGCGGCTTAGCCCTCCTCGCAGGCAACCTTTTCATACGATCCCTAGAACAAGCAGAACGCACCTTTACCGCAATGAACGCAAGAGGATACGATGGAAATATCCGCGTTTTAGAAGACTTTCCCCAACCAAACAAAATGATGCTTATCCTCATAGCACTTTTCAATGTGTTACTAATCCTTGTAATTTACACACTCTATCTAACAAATTTCGGAGTCCTATAGCATGCTGTTTAAAATCGAACATTTAACACACCAATATTCAGATGGAACAATAGCCTTAAATGACATATCTCTAGAATTCGACCGCGGTGACCGTATTGCCCTCTTAGGCACTAACGGTTCAGGTAAAACAACCCTCCTCAATCACTTAAATGGCATACTTAAACCCACTTCAGGTACAATTTACTGTGAAGACAAACCCTTAGGCTATAGCTCTAAAGCATTACTTGAACTGCGTCGCCGAGTCGGTTTTGTCTTCCAAGATCCAAATGATCAACTTTTCGCGCCTACCGTAAAGCAGGATGTCGCCTTTGGTCCTCTAAACCTTGGCATGTCCCAAGAGCAGGTTAAAAGTATTGTTGCAGATGCTCTACAAACTGTTGGCATGTCAGACTTTGCTGAGAAACCACCCCATTTCTTAAGCCTTGGTCAGAAAAAACGTGTAGCCCTTGCAGGCGTATTGGCTATGCAGCCTGAGGTTATTATAATGGATGAACCTACCTCAAATCTTGATCCAAGGGCGACAAGTGAAATTCTTCATCTGCTTTTGCAGTTAAATAAGGAAAAAGGTATCACTTTACTTTTAGCTACTCATGACGTTGACATGGTACCCCTGTTTGCTAACAAGCTTTTCATTCTTAAAAAAGGTGTTTTAATGTCTGAGGGTAAACCTAAAGAACTCTTTTCAAATACAGAGCTGATAAGAGAAGTTTATCTACGCTCACCCCGCATAGCTCATCTGTTTGAAGTTCTAAAGAAAGAAAACAACCTGCCTATAGCAGATGATTATCCTCTGACAATTAGTGAGGCAAGAAAAGAAATTCTACGACTTTTAGATGCTGTAAAAAATGTGTCTTAAAAAAACAGGGTTGAGCATGCTGTTAGCTGCTCTTTTCCTACTATTTTACTCTTAACAGTCTTAGTGAGTTTATCATGACTATTAGTGCGTTGCTTTCGTGAATTATGGCGGCGGTTAGGGGTGTTATTAGTCCTTGGCTGGATAATACTATGCCTATTATGTTTACTGCTATGGCGAAGAATATGTTTTGTTTTACTATAGACATTGTTGCTTTGCCGATTTTTACTAGCTGCGCTAATTTTGATAGATTATCTGATAATAGTACTGCGCCTGCGGTTTCAATAGCTATTTCTGTTCCTGAGAGTCCCATGGCTATTCCTACATCTGCTTGAGCGAGCGCGGGCGCATCATTTATTCCATCACCAACCATGGCAACGGTTAATCCTTGAGTTCTGAGGTTTTCAATTTTGTTTACCTTGTCTGCAGGCATTAACTCAGATATGGCTATGTCAACGCCGCAGGTGGAGGCTATGATGTCGGCAACATTTTTGTTATCGCCTGTTAGCATTATAACTTGCTTTATACCGCCTCTTTTTATCTGTGTTAAAATGTTTTTCACGTTTTCCCTAGGCTGGTCTGAGAGACTTATAGCTCCAATTACTAGTTGCTGTTTTGCAATAAAAATAACTGTGCTTTTATCTTGTTTACCTCTGTACTCTTGTGCTTCTCTAGGTATTTGAACATCATATTTCTGCATTAAACGTGTATTACCCACAATAATTTTTGCTCCCTTAGTGTCATTATCATTTATGCATACTCCTAAACCTGGATGCTGCTCAAAGCTCTCTGGTGGTGAAATGTCTAACCCGCTTTTGAGGGCTTTATTTATTATAGCTTTTGCGGAGACGTGTTCTGAGCATTTTTCTGCTTGAGCTGCATATTGTAAAATTTGTTTAGATGTGTATTGTTGATTAAAGCTTTGTATGTCTACAACGTCTAGTTCTCCTTTTGTTATAGTTCCCGTTTTATCCATTACTAGTGTGTCTATTTTTGACATTTTTTCTAGTGTTTCTCCGTTTCGTATGAGTATTCCTCTTCTTGCCGCGTTTCCAATGCTTGTTACAATAGCTACTGGTGTTGAGAGAACTAGGGCGCATGGGCAGGCTATTATAAATACTGCTGCCATACGCATTATATCCTGTGTTACTGCCAAAACTATTATGCCTAATATGAGAATTATTGGTGTGAAATATTTCGCGTACCTGTCTGCTGCACGCTCTATAGGTGCCTTCTTCTCTTTAGCTTCTTCTACCATAGCTATTATTTTGCCATATGTGCTCTGCTCGCTAACTGCTGTCGCAGTCACATATATGGCCCCCTGCTGCACTATAGTTCCGCTATAAACGTTTGCGCCCTCTATTTTCTCTACAGGCAGGGATTCTCCTGTTATCGAGGTCTGATTTATGTATGCGTGACCTTTCTGTATAACTCCGTCTGTAGGAATTTTTGCGCCAGACTTTACTATTATGGTCTCTCCCACAGTGATTTCCTGCGGCTTAACTTGAATCTCCTGCCCCTCTCTTATGACGGTGGCTATCTGAGGTTGCTCTTCTACTAGTTTTTGTATAGCTCTTGTGCTTCTGCGCTGAGCGTAATCCTCTAGCATTTCTCCGCCTATTAGCATAAATGCGACAATAGTTGCCGGAAAATACTCCCCACTAGCTATGGAGGCTAATATAGCTATGGTGGCTAACATGTCCATGCTAAAAACACGTTCGCGAAGACTGCAAACGGCGCTATAACCTATAGTTAACAGCGCTAAAATGGCGGAGGAGAGCTGAAGACAAAGTGTTGCCTCTAAGGGTAATAACTCAAAAACGGCTGATATGTAGCCTATTAGTCCTAAGGACATAAAAACTGCAAGTATTACGCGGTTAAAATTCAAAATAAACGTCTCCTCTTTTTTAGATGAGTTTTGATAATGCCTCTTTTAACTCCTCTATATACCGCTCAGTATCGCCAGATGTATTTGCATCCTTTAAGCATGCTTCAATATGATCCTCTAAGACTAGTTTTGATACCTTATTTATTGCTGCGCGGACAGCTGCTAATTGTAGAAGGATGTCTGGGCAGGATTTTTCTGTTTCAATCATGTTCTTAATGCCGTGAACATGACCCTCTATTCTGGCTAGACGGTCTGATACTTCTTTTCTTCTTTTATGAACATGCATACATATCCCATACAGGGGGAAGGCATACAAACATATAACCCTTACCCCACATACACAAACAAACAACCAACCAACAGACAAATAGATAACAACAAAAACAGCGCAACAATACTGTAGATAAACAAACGGAAACGTTTACGCCATACAACACATATATACCAAAAATTGCATTATAACCATTAAGTCATCAAATACAAAATGCGACAGTGTTAGAAACAGTGAATATTAACATAACTCAACAATTTAGAAACATTTCAAAAACAGCAAAAATCGCCCTCCTAATCTTCATAGTTGCAAAAATTCTAGTTTTCACTGTAGGCTACCTTGCAATATACAAACAAACAGGCACATTTCCAGCCTCTATAACCAACGTATTCAACCACTGGGACGCTCCACATTACACCGACATAGCTAAAAACTGGTACGAAACCGACCCAACACTTGACGCATACAACTTTATAGTATTCTTCCCACTATACCCCATACTAATACGCCTATTTACCATAAGCCTAACCTACATAAACGCCTCAGCACTAATAGTCTCAAACATCTGCAGCATAATAGTATTTCTATACCTATACAAACTAGCAAAACATGAATTCAACGAAGGCGTAGCAGTAAAAGCAGTACTATTTCTAAGCATATTCCCCACCGCATACTTTTTCTCCGCACCATACACCGAAAGCCTCTTCTTCGCCCTAACCATCGCCAGCTTTTACTACGCCCGAAAAGGAAAATGGAGCCTCGCCGGTCCGCTCGGCTTACTGGCATCATTAACACGCCTCGCAGGACTCCTACTCTTACCCGTACTTATAATAGAGTACTACCATCAAAAAGGCTGGAAACTCAAAAAAACCGACCTAAAAATATCCTGGACATTTCTCACATTAGCAGGATTTCTCATATACTTAGCTATTAATAATCAAGTCACTGGAAACCCATTCACATTCATGGATATAGAGGCAACACATTGGTATAACAGACTAGACCCAGTGACAGGACTAATAAACGCTTACCACTCTATAACCGGATATGGCTATCCAGACAACATTGGCCTTGGAATCGCCCCCCTAGCATTCGCTATATTTGGATTACTAATGGTCAGCCTCAGCCTTTGGAAACGACTACGCCCATCTTACATAGCCTACACATTTCTATCCTGGTCACTCGCAGTCTCAACATCATGGTGGATAAGCGTCCCACGCTACATAATGGCCATGTTCCCAATGTTCATCCTCATCGGTCTACTGCTTAATAATAAAAGACCCGTCTATGCCATACCTATCATAATCATATCTGGAGCATTATTATGCTACTTTACCGCAATATTTGCCATAGGCTGGTGGGCATTCTAAACTACAAAAATTGTCTAATAATGCACTTATGAAATTAGACTTGTTCGGTAATTAAGTGTTATGTAGTTCATAGTTATATATGTCGCAGATGAGTGCTGTTCTTAGGTCGTGTCGTTTGTGTCTGTTGCGATACTTGTTTGATAAGATTTTAAACACCTTAAGCTTTGCAGTAATGTTCTCAACAAGTATCCGCTCTTTAGAAATACGACTGTTCTCAAGTTTTTCTGCCACACTAAAAGGCTTAGAACCTGTATTCAATAGCAGAGCCTCCTGAGCAGAACTGTTGAATGCGCAATCAATATCATAGTTTCCTCAGACTTTGTCAATATC
>WRGM01000136.1 GCA_009787175.1 Candidatus Bathycorpusculum fermentans
GAGGGTTATGTTGTTAGAGCTGCTGGTGATGTTACTTGTGCTAAAATCGAAGATTACATAAATCGAACCTAAAAACCAGAGATACTCACTCCGGAAGGGGTGAGTAGTTCATTATATTTCTGCTATGTTGTTAACCTGCAGATGACTTTGCTTTCTTGTTGTACTTCTTAGACTGTAGTTATCTACTGTGATAGTATGTCACGTATGAATTTGAATTTTTTAGTCTGATGCGTATTGAAAGACTTTTGCCTCAGATACCCTAGGGTGCATCATCAAATCAGCTTTTTAGATTCTTCATCGGCGTTTTGTTAAGGTGCAATGTATTTTATTAAGTATTCTTCAGTTTGCCTTGAAAGCGTGTGTGTGTTTCTGTAGTGTAAAGGTACCGTAAAGTATATGGGATTGGTTTAAGCGATAATTGATATGCAGCCAAGTGAGAAAAGACTAGAGCAATTAACGGAAGCGGCAAAGAGGACAACGATTGTTCTAAGTAAGGATGAGCGTAATTTTGTTGATTTTATACTTAATGAAGGTAAAGAGTCTGGGCTTAAGCAATTGTTTTCCAAGTTGCTTGATATATATCGTAAAATGATGATTTATGACTGGCAGTTTCCAGGTGAGTATTATTGTGGGATAAGTCGTGTTGCTCTTGTAAATGTAGAGCTGCTTAGTATCTTAACTCAGAATGTGCCAAAAGAGAATTTGTTTGATGTTGGTAAAAAAACGGGTGAGGTTTTAAAACTTTCTATAGAGACTACTATTGGTGTTGATTCTTCTAAACAGGAGAATTGGGAGGTAGTATTTGAGCGGTTATCTGTGCAGGGATTTGGCTATTTTTCCTTAAAAGATAACTATTTGCTTATCCGTTCTCCTTTTCTTACTGAGACTCTGCTTTGGGAAGGCTTGTTAGAGGGTTTATTTGGTGTAAAATTGGAAACTAGAAACTCTGTGTCACCGCTTGTTTTTGAGGTAAAAACTCTTGCTTGAGGGTGATGAGTATTTTTTTGTTTTTAAATAGTTAAATATTTTGAAACAGGTTTATATGTAAGAAACCTATTTGGGTGCCTCTTAGTGATATACGATGAGGAATTGTATTCATGTCAGGCGATTGCTTTCATTCAACTTAGCAGTGAAAAACCTACAGTAAACATTTTACCGTTTTGTTATTTAGAATTAGGCATAAATCTCCTCAAACGCATTTTGTCACTAAACAAAAAATTTTCTATATGTATTCTAAAATTTAGGTGAAAAAATTTATGGATAAAATAAAATTTGCTATACCAAAAGGATCTCTACAAAAAGCCACTTCAGACTTTTTTGCAAAATCAGGCTACAGGCTTGGTACCATGGAGCGTACATACCGTCCAACATTTAATGACCCTCAAATAGAAATTAAAGTTCTCCGACCTCAAGAAATCCCAGTGTTTGTAAGTGAAGGTCTACAGGATATAGGTATTACTGGTGAGGACTGGGTAAAGGAGAATCGTGCAGATGTTGCAATTCTCCAAAACCTAGAATATGGAAAAATCCGTTTGGTAATAGCTGTGCCTAAAGATGTTGCCCAAAAAGATATGAACGAATATATGGAGTACATTTGGAGTCAAGGCAAAAGTTTTCGCATTAGTACAGAGTATCTAAACATTGCTTCAGAATACCTTAAAGTACAACCAAACTATAAGAAACGTTTCGGCAGTCAAGACCCCTTACTGGTTACCCCATGGTGGAAAAAAGGTGATAACTCTAAAGCAAAAATTTTCCTCTCCTTTGGCGCAACTGAGGCTAAACCGCCAGAAAACTCGGACTGCATCATGGATGTAACCGAAACCGGTACAACCCTTGAGGCAAATAATCTCAAAATAATAGACACGGTCCTATACTCAACAGCTACACTGATTGCTAATAAGAAAGCTCTTGAAGATCCTGAGAAGTGTGAAAAAATTTATGATATTGTCGCGCTGCTCAAAGGTGTTGTTGACGGTCAAAAGCGCATACACATATTTGTTAACGTAAAGAAAGAAAATCTGCAGGCGCTGTTAACAGAACTTCCTGCGCTGAAGAACCCTACTATTTCCCCTCTTGCAGATGACGCATGGGTTAGCGTAAATACAGTAATTGAAAAAGATAGTCTAATTGAGCTCTTGCCTGCAATACGCAAAATCGCCCAAGGGCTAGTCGTATATGAACCTAGACAGGTATTAGCGCTAGATGAAATAGCGCGGAGAAAAGAATCCAATGCGACCTCAGATAGTTAAACAGTGGACAACTCAAACGTTGCCCTCTAACTGGTTTAAGATGCAACAGACAGATCTAAGCGCTGTCAAGTGTTTAGAAGAAACTGTGAAAAACATAATCAGTCAAGTGCGTCTAAATGGTGATAACGCGCTTATTGAGTTTGCAGAAAAATTTGACAAAGCAAAACTAACCCTCAATACTCTTAGAGTATCTGCTGAGGAGATCAAGGAAGCTTACAGTAAAGTATCACAGCAGCAAATAGGTGCTTTGCAGTTCATGAAACAGCGTGTTGAAACTTATCAGAAGCAGCAGTTGCAATCAGAAAATCAAACAGACATTGATGGAGTAGAAATTAAAACAGTTCTTTATCCCTTGGAAAGTGTAGGTTGTTATGTTCCAGGCGGTCAGGCTGTTTACCCAAGTACGGTTGTTATGACTGCTGTTCCTGCTCGAGTTGCTGGTGTGAAGCGTATAGTTGTATGTTCTCCCTCTGATGCTGAGGGTAGGGTGAATGCGTTGGTTCTTGTGGCGTCAGATATTTGTGGTGTATCTGAGGTCTACAAGGTAGGTGGAGCTCAGGCTATTGCTGCTTTAGCTTATGGTACTCAAACTATAGGTGCTGTTTGTAAAATTGTTGGGCCTGGTAGTAAGTATGTAACTATGGCAAAGGTTTTGGTTTCTACTGATGTTGCTATTGATATGCCTGCTGGTCCGAGTGAAGTGTTAATTTTAGCTGATGAAACCGCGGATCCTCGGCTGGTAGCGTTTGATATGGTCTCACAGGCTGAGCATGGAGTGGATAGTGTTGCAGGTTTGATTACTACATCTGAGCAGTTAGCCGGGGCTGTTCAGAAAAATTTGGCAGAAATTACTGCTTCAGCTGAGCGGTGTAAAAAAATTTCTGAGTCTCTGAAAAAATATGGATTCATAATTACCTGCAATAGTGTTGATGACATGGTAGAGTTGTCTAATCAGTTTGCGCCTGAGCATTTGGAAGTTATGACAAAAAACGCTAAAGAACTTTCAAAAAATTTGGTTGCGGGTCTGATTCTTCTTGGCTCTTATAGTCCTGTGGCTCTTAGCGATTATGCTAGTGGGACTAATCATGTTTTGCCGACAGGAACGTTTGCGCGGTCTTTTTCTGCGTTGAGCGTGTTTGACTTTTCACGTCGTGTTAGCATAGTAGAGTGTTCCAAATCAGGGTTAGAGAAAGTTAGGGGCTGTATCAAAGTTCTTACAGATACTGAGAATCTTTTTAATCACTATAAGGCCGTAGATGCGAGGTTTCAGTAATGAGTATGTCTTATCGTAAATGGTTAGAGCAGAGGAAATTGAGTCTGCAAGCATTTGACTGTTACTCGGCAGGTGTTACTCCTGAAGGGTTAGCTCAGCAGTTAGGTATTGATACCTCTAAGATTGCAAAGTTGAATTTTAATGAGAACCTCTTTGTTGACCGTAGTCGTCAAGCGCTTCTGCTTAAGGAGGTTGCTGATGAGATAGATTTGCGTCTGTATCCAGAGGATGAAGTGCCAAAGCTAGCCAAAAAATTAGCAGAGTATCTACAGGTTCCTAAGAACTGCATAGTTATTGGTAATGCAGGCGATGAGCTACTTGATCGTATAATTCGTCTTTTCATTGAAAAAGGTGATGCCGCCATCTCATTTGTACCCTCTTTTGTAATCCCCAAACTATGTGTGGCGCGCCAGCAGGGTGAATATGTCACGGTGCCTCTAAAAGACGATTTCCAACTTGATGTACCTAAAATGCTTGCTGCGTTTTCAGAAAAAACACGGCTGCTCTACTTATGCTCACCTAATAATCCAACTAGTAATCAGATGAAGCCTGAGGATATTGAAACCTTAGTCAAAGCTTTTCCCGGCCTTGTCATTTTAGATGAGGCTTACAGCGAATTTGCCGACTATACATTTGTTCCCCGCATACGCGAGTTCCCAAACATGATAATCCTTCGAACATTCTCCAAAGCCTTCGGACTTGCCATGTTACGACTCGGCTACGCAATTGCCAACCCTGAAATTATAGAGCTTTTAACAAAAAAAGCTCCCATACCTTACCCTGTAAGCGGAGTTACCCTCCAAATGGGCGTCAAAATGTTAGAAAGCATAGACATCATGCAAACAGCCGTTACCGCCTTAAAGCTGGAACGAGAAAAACTCATAAAGGCTTTAAACCAAATATATGGTATACAAGCGTTCGATTCACAAGCCGACTTTGTGCTAATGAACACAAAATTGCCCGCAGACTTTGTGTATGCAGAGCTGCTTAAGCGTGGAGTCCTGCTTAAAAAATGGGGAAAGCTCTTACAGTATGAAAACTGTTTCCGTGTAACTGTTGGCTTACCTGAATTTAACGCTAAATTAATTGAATCATTAAAACAGATAAGCGAGGAATGAACTGTGCGAGTTGAAGAAGTCTATCGTAAAACTAGAGAAACTGAAGTAAAGGTAAAAGTTAACCTTGACGGCGAAGGTAAAGCCACTATCAATTCTGGCGTACCCTTCCTTGACCACCTACTAACCGGTCTCGCCACACACAGCCTAATAGATATAGAAGCTAGCGTTAAAGGCGACTTAGTACACCACTGCGTAGAAGACTTAGCCATAGGTTTAGGCGAAGCCCTAAACAAAGCCTTAGGCACTCGCGAGGGCATCACACGATTCGGCAGCACAGCTGCCCCCATGGACTGCTCCTTAGCCTTTGTTGCCGTTGACCTAGTTAAGCGTCCCTACTTCAAAATTGACCTTAAATTCAGAGGTAAAAAAGTAGAAGAAATGCAAACCGAAGACATTAACCACTTCTATGAATCCTTAACCAACTCGCTACAGGCTAACATACACATGTTTATAATGTATGGCAGCAATGATCACCATAAAGCAGAGGCTGCAACTAAAGCCTTAGCCTTATCTTTGCGTCAAGCTGCCGCGGTTGATTCGCGTCGTAAGGGTGTGCCTAGTTCTAAAGGAGCTATTTAAATGGTAAAAGCCGTCGTGTTTGACTACGGCGTAGGTAATCTATTAAGTATTAAGTATGCCTTAGAGCGTGTTGGGTTCCCTGTTTCTATTGGATCTGAGGTGCAGGATTTAGCGGAAGCTGATGCTATAATTCTTCCTGGTGTGGGTAGTTTTACACCTGCGGTGGAAAAACTTGAATGCGCTCGAGAGGTCCTCAAGGGTAAAGTGGCTGAAGGTGTGCCGCTGCTCGGTATATGTCTTGGGTTGCAATTGTTTTTTGAAGAGAGCGCGGAGGGTTCTGGTGTTGGTTTGGCCTTTTTTAAGGGGAAAGTGGTGCGTTTACAGGGTGACTTAAAGATCCCTCATATGGGGTGGAATACCCTTGATATTGTTAAGCCCTGCGAGCTTTTTGACGACATACCCAATGGTTCTTATGTGTATTTTGTACACTCATTGTATCCTGTGCCAGTTGATGAGAGTATTGTGTGTACTAAAACTTTTTACGGAGCATCTTTTGCTTCTGGGGTGGTTGATAAGAATGTGTTTGGTCTTCAGTTTCATCCCGAAAAGTCAGGTGATGTGGGCTTGCAGATTTTGCGAAATTTTGCTAGGGTGGTAAGGAGATAATGCAGATGCAGTTAATTCCAGCTATAGATTTAATGGATAGTAAAATTGTGCGGCTATCTCAAGGGGAGGCTAAAAGTGTTAAAGTTTATGAGCAATTTGGTGAACCTGTAGAGGCTGCGCGGCGTTGGTGTGCTGAGGGTGCAGGTAAGCTTCACATTATTGATCTTGATGCCGCGTTTGGTCAAGGTAATAATCATCATGTTATAGCAGAGATTGCTAAACGGGTTAATCTGCCTATTCAGATTGGTGGGGGTATACATAGTTTTGAGATTGCTGAGAAACTTTTTACTGCAGGGGTATCTCAAGTTATGTTAGGCTCATTAGCGTTCAAGAACTTCTCGGTTATAACTCGTTTGCAGAATGTTTTTGGTGATGAATCTGTTATTGTTGCTCTTGATAATAAAAACGGTCATGTTATGATTGATGGCTGGCGTACAGCTACTAACCTGACTCTACAGGACGCGTTTGATAAATTTACCCGATTAGGTGTAAGGCGTTTCTTAGTTACCTCCATTGCCCATGATGGTCTACTAAATGGCCCCGATTTTACCTCTCTTGCTGAGGCTGTCCAGTATTCAGGCGCTAAAATTTTAGCCGCCGGCGGAATAGGCAGCATAGATGACCTTGTTGGTCTTAAAAAAATTGGTGTAGAGGGTGTTGTTATCGGTAAAGCTCTTTATGAGAGCCGATTTACATTAGAACAGGCAATTCAAAGGATAGGAGTTTAAAATATGCCTCTTGCAAAACGTATAATTCCCTGTCTAGATGTTGACCACGGTAAAGTTGTCAAAGGCGTTAATTTCTTGCAGCTTAAACATGCCGGCGACCCTGTGGAAATGGCAAAACGTTACAGTGATGACCAAGCTGATGAACTTGTCTTTCTAGATATAACTGCTTCCCATGAGAAACGCGATATCATGCGACAGTATGTGGAACGCGTAGCTGACGCCATAAATATTCCCTTCACTGTAGGCGGCGGCATTCGAAATGTCTCTGATGCTAGAAACATTTTATGCAGCGGCGCTGACAAAGTGTCAATTAACACAGCCGCTGTAGAAAAACCCATGTTAATAACAGAGCTATCAGACGTTTTTGGGAGACAATGCATAGTTGTTGCCATTGATGTTAAATGCAATCTAACCCCGGCTGAAGGCAAAGTTACCGTTCAAACAAGCAAGGGACCTGTATGGTTTGAAGTTACCACATATGGAGGCAGAAAAGCCACAGGCATAGACGCAATCGCATGGGCACTACAAGCAGAAAAACTAGGCGCAGGAGAATTCCTTATAACTTCCATGGACAAAGACGGCACAGAAAGCGGCTTTGATATAGAATTAACATGTGCTATCTCCGAACACGTACATGTCCCCGTTATCGCAAGCGGCGGCGCAGGCTTACCCCAACACTTCTACGACGTATTAACCACTGGCAAAGCAGACGCTGCATTAGCCGCCTCAGTATTCCACTACAATAAATACCCCGTACCCATAATAAAAAATTATTTACACAAAACAGGAGTACCCATAAGACAATGAACCCCCAAGATTTACTCACAAAATTAGACTTCACCAAAGGCAACGGCCTAATCCCCGTAATAGTCCAAGACAAACACACAAAAACCGTACTAATGCTAGCATACGCAAACAAAGAAGCCCTAGACTTAACCCTAAAAACCGGTAAAGCAACATACTGGAGCCGCTCCCGCAACGAAATATGGATAAAAGGCGAAACCAGCGGCCACACACAAAAAATCATCGAAGTCTCAACAGACTGCGACTACGACACACTCCTCTACATCGTAGAACAAAAAGACAACGCCTGCCACACAGGCTCATACAGCTGCTTCTTCAACAAACTAAAATAACCCATCTTTTTTAGTTAAGCTCTGCCAAGTTTTTTTATTGTTAACGAATTTTCCATGAAAACATTTTGGGTTTTCGTGGTTCTTCCAGCATCGGCATGTCGCCGATGGTGCAGTCTTCTATGAAAAAATGTTTTTTCATGGCACTTCAATGGAAGTTAACTTCATGAATTTTGGGTGCTTTGGTGTTTTTTGTTGATGTATAGTTCGTTTAGGTTTGTTATGTTGTGTTCTTTTTTGGCGGCTGTTATTGGGGCTAGTTCGGTTCTGCAGAAATTGTTGAATTGTGGTTTTGTAAAGTATTGTTTAAAGTGTGAAAAGATGTTTTTGAGTCTGCTAGGTATACCGGATAAAAATCTGAACATACAAGTGATACTGTTTAATGGTCAAATAAGCTTTGACACGATTTAATGGAAAAACGCAAAGCATCAGATAGGTTAAAAAACAATCGACTATATAGTTGAATTGGTTTTTTCGTAGAAATGTTTGTTTTTAGATGTGGTTGTAGATTTCGTTGTTTGTGTATTTGCCTGTGTCCATTTCTTTTTCTATTTCTTTTAGTAGTAGTATGCGTTTGAATGTTGGTGGGTGTGTTGCAAACATGCCGTTTAGTTGTGTCCATGTGTCATGTGCTTCTTTTTCCATGGCTAATTGAAGTTCGCGTTCGTCAAGTACGCCGTCGTTGTCTAGGTCGTATTTGTTCTTGTTTTCGATTATATTTTTCATTTCTTGTCTTGCTTTTACAGGGTCTCCAATATAGAATGCTCTTGCGCCTTCGGGTGGTTTTGGCGAAATTGATAGGCCATATGTTATTTTAGCTAAGGCGCTTTCTAAATCGTGGGGTGAGTTCGTAGCATATGCTGCGAATGCGTCTGCGAAGTGTTCTCGTAGTCTGCTAAGGCGCCTAACGATTAGGAAGGTTATAATGTAGACGAGAAATGATACTGCGCCTATAGCTATTAGAATTATGCCGCTGTTGTCGTTTTTGTTTCTTCTTCTGCTTGCGCTTGAAAACATGCCTGCGCGTAGTGTAACTTGTGCAATCATGTATGCTATTAATGGTAAAGCTGAGAGCACGGTCATTATTACATAGTCTTTATGTTTGATATGACCTAATTCGTGGGCTATTACGCTGCGTATTTCACCTTGATTTAGCTGCTGCAGCAATCCTTCATGCACAGCTAATGTGGCGCTGCTAGTGGTTCTGCCAAAAGTAAACGCATTAGGTGTCTTATTAGGCACAATTGCAAGTTTAGGCATAGGCAACCCGCTTTTTTCTGCTAGCTCTTTAACTGTCTCTTCAAGCCATGGAGACTCGCCGGGTTTAATATACTGCAATTTTGTTGTCATAGACACTATCGCAGGTCCTATTGCATATTGAAGCAGAATAAACAAGGCTGAGCCGGCAAGTGCAACAAGAAGCCCCGTTAGCATATCCAGATTTAACACGTAAACTATTGCAAATATGAAAAGCCCAAATATGAATACAGATAGAAATATCGATGTTGCCATTGCAAACTTTAGCTGAGACAGATTCGCCACTGTAACTTTCTCCTAACTATTTATTCACAAACCACTAAATGAAGAATTAAGTCTTTCCCAAAATAAAACCTATCTCCACTTATCTTTAGCTTCTAAAACAACCCTCTTGCCCCTATTACCCGTGTTGATCCCATTCTTTAGGTCTAGTTCATATTATGTGGTAGTGAGAGTGTTTTCCTAAATTAATTAAATGATGGGTGAAAAAAAGTTAGATGGGGTATGCTCCGCAGATTTTGCAGAACTGAATTTTGGTTTTAACATGTCCCTTACATTGTGGACACATTTTTGCGTCATCCTTTGAATCTGTAAAGACCTCTGATGGTTTGTCAAAGATCTCTCTAAATGCTTCATAGTATAGCAGCTGTTCTTTATCCCGAATTTGAACGTTGTCCGCTTCAAGAATACCTTTTTGTTTTTCCATAAATTCAGTGTCTGTGTACTGATTCTGAAAAACACTAGTTAACGCTGATGTTCCTGTTCCTGCTTCAAGCGGCGCTTTTGGTCTCCATACAACCTCACGGGGAATAGTCTCTTCATACGCTTTACGCAGTAGCCATTTGCTATACTTTTCTCCGTTATGCATGTTTATTTTAACTTTTACTGGCAGCTTTTTTGCCCAGTTCATAAATACGGGATCAAGATATGGCTGTTTTACCTCCATTCCTAAAGATTTTGACAATGTTATACTACTAAATCCCATCTCAGCCCACATGTCTACCTGTTTTTTACAAAACTCTTCTTCTGAGAGATGAAATTGCCATGGATAACCGAAAAGCTCATCTAAACCGTCACCGGTCAAAATTTTGGATAACCCATGCTCTTTTAAACGAAGTAGACCAATGTATATAGATATACTATTTCTTACATCCATAGGGTCAAAAGTTTTCAGCGCTTTAACCACTTTGGGCACATTTTCCAAAGCTTCCGCGACATCAAAACTATACGTTTGATGCTTGAGTTTTAAAAATTCAACCATTTCCCTAACATATACCGTGTCTTTTGGATCGCCCTGCTTAAACGCAATAGTCAATGTCGAAATATCTGGTCTATATTTTATAGCCTCATAAGCAATTATTGATGTGTCTGTTCCAGCAGAAAATAACATACCATCCCCTAAATTATTCTCAATAACCCTATTGACAACGGTTCTTGCTTCCGGTATAAGATGAATGTATTCTTTTATATCAAGTGACATATTTTTCCTTAGGGACTATTCTTTTTTACCTTATTTAAGTTTCGTAAACAACCCCCAAAGACAAAAAACTAGCCCACATAGCAGAGCAACAAAATGCTATATATACCATCGTCTGTCCATAAAATTTTCGACAAAAACTTTTGTTTGCCGTAAAACATTTTAGACCCCACTAATCTAAAAACAAGTTGCAGCGTGGCAAAATGGAACAATACCCTCTACCTAAAACAATTGTAAAAATAACAACAAAAGACAACATAGCCGCCATAATAAGCGACACACCCCTAACCACTCTAAGCTCAGGAATTTACGGCGGAGGCTACAAAAAAGTCAACGCCATATTAAACATCTCTGTACCCGACAACTATAACGATAAACATCTCCATGATGACCCAATGAACTTAATTTATGACGCACAAAAAAAACTAGAAATAACAACAGACTATATAGCCATGATAACCGCCGCAAAAATCCAAAACCTATCTATAACTACCAGACAAATTGATGATATAACCATAGTGGCAATAGCTACCGCCGGCTGGAGACACGGCGAATCCGCAGGAGAGGAAATAAAAAATAGTCACTATACACCTGGAACAATCAACATAATGGTACTCATAGATGCTAATCCAACCGATAGCTGCCTAGTAAGCCTATTTCTAACAGCAACAGAAGCTAAAACAGCCGCAATGAACGACTACGACATACGTAGCCGATACAGCGGCGACGCCGCAACAGGAACAATCACCGACAGCCTATCCATAGCAGCAACCGGCACAGGCAAAAAAATGGAACTCGGCGGTCCAGCCTCAACTATCGGGCAACTCGTAGGTAGCGCAGTAAGACAAGCTGTCAAAGAGGCAGCAGACAAACAAGAAGGACAACACAAAGGACGAACACTAACACGAAGACTCACCGAACGATGCCTCTCTTTAGAATATTTGGCTACTGAACTCTCAAAAATTCAAATCTTTGGAAACAAAGAAACAATTACCTCTATATTACAACAATGCTTAGCATCAAACCCTGTTTATACAACGTTTCTGTTAGCAGCTACTAAATTAGATGATGATCTAAAAAAAGACTTAATTCCCCATGAACTTGGTGACACTGCCTCTTTAAGCAAGGCTTTTGGATGTTTAATTCTCGAACAAAAAACTGTAGAGAAATTACTATTTTTCTCAGAAATTAATTTGCCGCCTTTTACTAAACATGTAGCAATTGCAATTATCCAAAACTTTTTATCTAAAAATTGTTAAAGTCATGACTAAATGAATTGATCATTTAACCGGTAAAAAAGAATTGTTTAGTAATAACATCAACTTTCATCAGACATAAACTTTCTAAAACTGAGCACTATAATACCTAGAATTTTTCCTTTCTGCTTATCCGTAAAAGGAAAAAGAGAAAAAATTAGGCGACTACCATACTGTATGTGCCATTATCATATTTTATGTCATCAATATTCCAGTAAAGTACTTTCTCTCGCCAACGTTAAGATATATTGCTTGTTCTCTTGTTATCGTAGTTCCGCTGTCTCCTTGTTTTGTTAATCTTATTGTTGCAAATCCTCCTGCATCATCGTAATTAGTCACAGAACATGAGCCATACAAATAGTATACAGTTCGATAGTATCTGCTGCCAATAAATGTTTAGCTACCAACACTTGTCTGGAACCCCAACTGAGCTCTTTATTATATACATTGAATTTTGCTTGCGATACAGGGGTTGGCGTTGGAGTTGGCGTTGGGACATCATAATATCCTGTATTATGTCCTGAATTATATCCTGGATTATAATTGTAATTGTTTGATTGATTACTGTTGGCTGCCATTGAGGCGATCACGGTTGCCATTAACATCACTCCAAAGCATATGATAATTGCAATTGCAACAGTCTTTGTAGAGTTATTGTTATCCATTTTGCTCGTATGTATCGTCTTTGTATTGTTTGTTTGTCTTTTTAGGTTTTGTGCTGCCAATAGAGTATACCTTGTTGGTGATCGAAAAAGCACTTGGCTAATTTGATAGTACTACCAATTTAGGTTCACAGTATAGCAACTTGATTTTACATTGATAGTTTATATATCTTGGTTGTGTATGGTTCTTAGGTAGTTATTTGGTATGAGGGCAACTGATGATAAAACAAGGGAAAACATTGTTTTAGCAATGCAACGCAAAGAAAAACGAAACACC
>WRGM01000137.1 GCA_009787175.1 Candidatus Bathycorpusculum fermentans
TCAAATGCACAAGGCGGTAGTTGGATTATGTATCAACGTGAAAATTTTCAATCGCTCCCTAACAGCATAAACCAATGTCGAACACTACCGAGAAATGGAATGGCTAGAATTGTTGATGATAATTTGAAAAAGATTGGATTGCATGTATCTAAGCCTTTGCTTGCGGTAGTGTGTATAATTTTTGGTGTATTGCTACTGATTTGGCCTGATATGGTAGGTATTATTATTGGTGTGTTTTTATTGGTGCAGGGCATATTGGTATTGCTTGAGTATTATAATAATCGCAAAATATTTGATGCTCACACAATTAACTAAATATGCGAGACTTTTTTATGCCCATTTCGGAATATCGTATAAATACTCTGGGTGGTATAACTTGTTGTGGCAGTATGTCATATTATCATTTTTCACCTTTATGATTTCCTCCCCTTGATGTACTGCCCAAACTCTCTTTAACTATGCGATTTTTCTGCATAATTGCATGAGGTATACTGCAGGTTTTTGCAGCATTCACTTCTTATTATTTTAGATAAAAGATAGTAGTTGTTGGTGTGTTATGTTTTTGTCCATTTGCCTTTTGACCATCGTGTGAAGGATATTGGGGTTATTTTAATTATTGGTACTTCGCCTTCTTTCCATCCGCCTGCATCTGTTCTGTATTCTGGGAATTTTTCTTTAAGTAGTGAATGTGCATATTGGTATTCTTTGCCTTTCCAGAGGATTTCTGCTTCACCTTGAATGCGTACTCCACGTAATGTTGACCAGTCTTTTTTGTCATAATCATCAAAAACTATTGACACCTGAGGATTTGCCTCTATTTGCTCAAGTTTAGGCGTGTCAGGGTCAGATGCAAAATAGACAAAGACACCGTCAAAAACAGGCCAAACTGGACGTACTACAGGTTCACAATCCTCTGTTGCAGTTGCTAGACGACAAACTGGTAATTGCTGCACAAATTCCTTATCCGATTTCGTAAGCTTAATATCCATTTTTTTCCCAACATACTTGCATGAATTAACTATACTATAAATAATCTGTTAACAAATAGTAAATAAACCTTTAAGAAAAATGCCGTAGTTCCAAAAGTATCAAACATGTTTATTACTGTAACAATATGTTTTCCTCATCTGCTATCTTCTTCCGTATGGCTTGTATGACTAATGATAAAGCAATATCAATTTTACGTGTCTACCTAATTTTTAGTAATTAGGGCTATAACCGATTAAACGGGGATTTAGACTGTTTTTATGGCGGTTATAAATGCGTCCCAGTCGCCGGTTTTTTTTAGTTCTTTCTTTTTTAGCATTTCGTCTACTGCGTTTATGTTGTATAGTCCTCCGGGTTTTGGGTGTGTTTTTCTTGAGACTAGTGTGAAGGCGCGGTAGGCTTTGTCGCAGAGTTTTTCTGTTGTTATTTCATGTATGTATCCGTTTTTTTCTGAGAGAATTACTACGGCGAATTGGAGGTATTTGCCTATTTTTTTTAGTTCGTCGAATTGGTTTTTAATTTTGTTTGAAGAGTCCGCGTCTGTTGTGTTTAGAATTTGGATGACCATTTTTACTTCATTTGGGGCGTACTCTTTTTGGCTGGGGTTTATGATTGGTTCAAGCATGAACATGCTGCATTTGATGTCTGAGCCTTCTAGTTTTTGGTTGGGGTTTAGAGTTACATTAAAGCCTCGGCAGATTAGGTGTTCGCGGATGACTACTTCTGCTGCGGTGCCGCTTTTTTCTAGGTCTTTGTCTGTTTTTTGTTTAATGTAGTCTTCTGCTATTTCGATGAGCATTTCGTATTCTTCATCTTTTTTTGTAAGAAGAGACTTTTTCAGTTCTCTATAAGTAGACATAGGTGTCATACAAGAAGTAACGTTGAATAAATATGCTCTGGTGTGGTGGAAAAAACCTGTTAGGGGTATGTTGTTTATTGGCTGGTTTGGGGTGAGGTTGTGTGTTTTTTGATTGATTTTTTTGTTTGCTGTTTTTGTTTTGTTTGTGTGTTGTTTTGGGTTTGTGTTTTAATCAACTTTAGTTTATCAACTTGGTATTAACTTTAGTTAAATGAAGGTTTATATGTTCTGTTTGTGAATTAACCATCTCATGGAGACTGGGAAATGCAGACACAAAACAAAATAATCTACCCCTTCAGCGCAATCGTCGACCAAGAAAAAATGAAACAAGCCCTAATACTAAACGTTATCAACCCAAAAATAGGCGGCGTACTCCTAAGAGGCGAAAAAGGAACAGGAAAATCCCTAACAGTACGCGCCCTAGCAAACCTCCTACCCGAAATTGAAGCTGTCACAAACTGCCCATTCCACTGCGACCCAAAAAACCTCTGCGAAACCTGCACCACAAAAAAAGCAAACACAAAAACATTACCAACTACCAAACACCCAGTATCCGTAGTCGAACTACCTATTGGCGCAACAGAAGACCGACTAGTAGGCACCATAGACATAGAAAAAGCCATTAAAACCGGCGAAAAACACTTCGACCCCGGAATCCTAGCCCAAGCCAACCGCAATATACTATACATAGACGAAGTCAACCTACTAGACGACCACCTAGTAGACGTCCTACTTGACGCCGCCGCCATGGGCATAAACTTTGTTGAACGCGAAGGCGTTTCTTTTAACCACCCCTCACAATTCATCTTAATAGGAACAATGAACCCTGAAGAAGGCGAACTCCGACCTCAACTATTAGACCGCTTCGCCCTCTCAGTCGAAGTAAAAGGCATACCCTACAAAGAAGCCCGAGCAGAAATAATACGCCGCCGCATCGCATTCGAAAACGACCCCCTAACATTTATTACCTCACAAATAGAAAACCAAGAAAAAATACGCCAAAAAATCATAAAAGCAACAGCACTCTTACCCAAAGTAAAATTAAACTCAGACTTAATAGACTTAATAACACAAATATGCACAGATTTTGCAGTAGATGGCCATCGCGCAGACATAGTTATGTACAAAACAGCCTGCACCATTGCCGCATACAATGAACGCATAGAAGTAACAGAAGAAGACATCAAAGAAGCAGCTGAACTAGTCCTCCCACACAGACAACGACGACAACCCTTCGAAGAACCCAAAATGGAACAACAACAAATTAACGAAAGCATCCAAAAATGGAACAACGACAAACAAACCCAAACCCAAACACAAAACGACAATAACTCACAAAATAATGATGAACCAAATAAGCAAGATGAACCTGTAAAAGAACAAATTTTCCAAGCTGACAAGCCATACAATGTGAAACCCCTATCTTTTGATGTTTTCGACGACGTAGAACGACATGAATCAGGCCGACGCTCAAAAATAATCAGTAACACAAAAAGAGGTCACTATGTAGCAAGCATGATTCCACAAGGCAAAATTGCCGATTTAGCCTTCGATGCAACTCTACGCGCCGCAGCACCTTACCAAAAACGCAGAAAAGAAAATGTCGTTAACAATCAACAAAATGCTCTCTTAATTGAAAACTGTGACTTACGTGAAAAAATCAGAGAAACAAAAATGGGTAACCTTATAATGTTTGTAGTAGACGCCAGCGGTTCTATGGCTGCTGAAGAGCGTATGAGTGCCACTAAAGGCGCAGTTCTTTCTCTTCTACTTGATGCCTATCAACGAAGAGATCGTGTAGGTATGATAGTTTTCCGTAAAAACTCTGCAGAGCTTGTACTGCCACCTACTAATAGTGTTGAATTAGCTCAAAAACATTTAGCAGTACTGCCCACTGGAGGACGTACACCATTAGCTCATGGATTAAAACTTGGCTTAGATGCTGTTACATCTTCCACTCGAACAGATAATATTCCACTTATAGTGCTAATTTCCGATGGACGTGCAAATGTCACTCTCTCTGATGATGGTGATCCAGTTAAAGAAGCAAAATATATTGCATCCGAAATAGCCTCAAGAGGCATACAGTCCATTGCTATAGATACAGAACAAGGGTTTCTTAATTTTGGTTTAGTTAAACAAATCTCTGAAGCTATGGGTAGCAAATATTTACGATTAGAAGAATTACGTGCAGCACCCATTGCTTCAGCTGTTAAAAATCAACTATTTCATGATACATCCGAAAACTTGAACAGTTCATATCGGAGGTGAAAAAAAAATGAAAAAACTAACTATGCCCATTATCGCCATAATTCTTAGCGTTGCCTTACTTGTCTCTGCCTCAGCTGGTGTATATATGTTATACTTCTCTGATAAACCCTCATCAGAAATCTCGCCGAAAATAGATACAACAGCCACTTCAGTTCCTACACTCAGCACTAGTACCGCTACTGTTTCTCCAACACCAGAAGTGGTTCAAGAGGTGCCAGCAAATATTACTGTTGTTGATGGTGCTGGATATACTGTAACTATTTCACTTCCAGTGAAGCGCATTGCAGCATTGGATACTGCTGTAGTTGAAATTTTATGTGTCATGGGTCTGCGGGACTTAATTATTGCACGTTGTGACAGCTGTACAATGCCCCCCTCCATTCTATCTGTTACCTCAGTTGGTTCAAATGATTATGAACCAAACGTTGAAGCCCTTATAGAGCTAAATCCCGATATAATATTTTGCAGTTCAATGTTACCTTATAATGAAGCATCTTATCAACAACTGATAAACGCTGGAATACCCATATATGTTGTTGACACAACCACTCCAGAACCTGTTAACCCTTCAAAAATGACTAAAGATGAATTGTATAACTCTCCAACACCCATAGATTTCGTTTGTAATTTAATGCGAAACTTTACCGCCATAGTTGGACACCAAGATAAAGTAAATGAATATGCTACTTGGGCACAGCCATATAACAAACTTGTCAAGGATCGCATATACGCGTTATCACCTGATCAGCAAATTACAGTGTTCTTAGAATGGTATAGCTATCCATATCGAACATTTGTCACTCAAAGCGTTTACCAAGCTGGTGGAATTAACATTGCCGAAAATCAAACACTTTACTCACCTCTGCTATCTCCTGAATTTGTTGTCGAACAGAACCCTTCAGTTATAATTGAGTATATTCTAAGCACAACACATGACATAAACGATTTCATTGCCGCGAAAAATGATGTCCTTAGCAGAAATGTTCTTCAAAATATTGATGCAGTAAAGAACGGACGGGTATATATTATTGATTGGTCTGCCAGAGATGGAGTGCGCTCTATAGTAGGCTATCTATACTGGGCAAAATGGATTCAACCCAACCTCTTCGCAGATATAGACCCTGCAGCGGTAAACCAAGAGTTCAATCAAAAATTTTACGGAACCACAATTGATGGGACGTTTGGTTATCCATGACAACGACAACTGCTGACTTAAAGAAACTATACAATAAAGACAGGAAGAAAAAAATTCTTGTCATTTTTTCCATATTTTTAGCATTAATAACTACGGCATTAATTTCACTTAGCTTAGGTGCTGCTTCTCCTAGAATTGGTGAAGCAATAACGGTTATTTTTTATAAATGGTTCCCTTTTCTACATATTGATCCTCCCTCTTCTCTTGCTATAACAATAATTTGGACTATACGTTTGCCAAGAATTGTCATGGCATTAATTGCTGGTGCTGGATTGGCTGCTGCAGGTGCAACGATGCAAGGCATTTTACGTAATCCTCTTGTTTCTTCTTATGTGTTAGGTATTTCTTCAGCTGCAGGGTTTGGTGCTGCTTTAGCTATAGTTCTTGGTGTAAGTGTTGCAGCGTTAAGCGGCTATCTTGTGGTTGGTAACGCGTTTATCTTTTGTTTACTAGCTATGGTAATAGTTTACATGATTGCCCGTGTAAGGGGTATGAGTTCTGAGTCCGTAATCCTTGCAGGTGTAGCTGTTGGTTTTCTTTTCTCTGCTCTTATTTCATTAATACAATATATCTCTCCCACATCCAATGCTGTACAGGCTATTGTTTTCTGGCTTATGGGAGGTCTTCATACGGCGACTTGGCAAAATATTCTTCTCTGTTTTCCCCTTGTCGCTGTTGCAGTTATTCTTATGGTGTTGCAGGCTTGGAACATTAATGTTATGAGTATGGGTGAGGAGGTTGCTGTTAGTTTAGGTGTTAATTCTAAACGTGTTTTAGCTATAAACATGGTTTTGGAAACGACTGTAACTGCAGGTATCATAGCTTTTACAGGAATAATTGGTTTTGTAGACTTAATCGCTCCGCACATTGCTAGAATGTTTATCGGTAATGATTACCGGTATCTGATACCTTGCAGTGCGCTTATGGGTGCCTTTATGCTCCTTGCCGCAGACACTGTGGGTAGACTAATTATGATGCCCACAGAAATTCCCGTTGGCATTGTAACCTCATTACTAGGTGTTCCCTTCTTTATTTACCTATTAGTGCGTAAAAGGAGGCGTAGTTTCAATTGAAATTAACTGTAAACAATCTTTCATTTAGCTACGCTAACGTTTCAATTCTTAAAAACATAGACTTAGCCGTTGGTTTAGGTGAATTAGTCTCTATTGTTGGTCCAAACGGTTCAGGAAAAAGTACTTTATTAAAATGTATTAACCACATTCTGAAAACTAGACAAAATAGTATACTTATAGATGGTAGAGATACTAGTAAATTTGACATTAAAGAATTATCCAAACTTATGGGGTATGTTCCTCAAACATCCATAAGTGCTTTCCCATTTACAGTATTTGATGTAGTAATGATGGGTAGAAAACCCTACATACATTGGAGCATAGGTGAGCGTGATAATGAAATAGTCGCTCAAATGCTAGAATTTTTAGGAATTGGTCACCTTGCTATGCGCCAATTCCCTGAACTTAGCGGCGGCGAACAACAAAAAGTTATCATAGCACGCGCCTTAGCACAACAATCCCAATTTTTACTACTAGATGAACCTACAAGCTCTTTAGATATTAAACACCAACTTGAAATTCTCTGCATATTAACAGGACTTACTCAAAGTAAAGAACGCGCCGTTATTGTAACAATGCATGACTTAAATTTAGCCAGCCGTTTCTCCGACCACATGATAATGTTAAAAAAAGGCGCTATTTACGCAAGAGGTAAACCTGAAGACGTGCTAACAGCACAAAGCATAGAAGACGTATATGGAATAAAAGCCGATGTCTCCTTATCAAACAGCGGCAAACCCATAATCACACCCATAGTTAGCAACTTTAACGAATTTACCTCCCGTATATCCCTATTCTTTGAAGAAAAACCTAAGGAGATAAAACATGAAAACACTTAAAGTAGCCTTCGCAACAACAATCCCAACAGACGCAATACCTGCCATAACAGCAGCAAAAAATATAAACGAAAAAAACCCGGGCACCATTGAACTATGCCTACGCACCGGCGGCGACTTTAGAGACTTTGGAACACTAAACGATTTTATCAACACCGCAAAAAAAGCTCACATAGTCATCGCACACTTAATGGGCGACCTACCCGACATAGACAAACTAGCCGAAGCCTTAAAACCTACAAGAATACCCCTCATGGTCTCTGCACCCTTCTTTGGAGGTAATAACCAAACTAAATTTACAACAGTCGAAGCTGAGGATAAACAAAAAATCTTTTTCTACCTCAACTATGGCGGCACAAAAAACTTTGAAAACCTAATGTATTACCTCGCAAACCGCTTCATAGGCGCCGACTACACTTTTGAAGCTCCAACAAAGCCTTCATGGGAAGGAATTTATCACCCTGACTTTAACAATGTCCCTAGCTTAACTGAATACTTGGAAAAAAAAGTTGACAGTAACCGTTTAACTGTAGGATTATGGTTCCATCAAAGTCACTGGCAGGGTGGAGACACAGATTTTATTGACACAATAATTAAAGAAATTGAAGCTCAAGGCGCTAACGTTCTGCCAGTATTTTTTAGTGGATCAAAAAATCTAAAATTAGGCATGAACGGCTTAAACTGGGTAATTGATAACTATTTCCTAAAAAACGACAAACCTCTCGTAGACGTTGTAGTAAGCCTATTTTCTTTCTCATTCTCAACATGCCTATCCGGTGCTGATGCAACAGATATACTAAAAAAACTAGACGTCCCAATAATCAAAGCTATAACCACCTGCAATACTTTCGAAGAATGGCGTGACACCATGCAAGGCTTAAGCATCATGGACATACCCGCTAATGTTGCAATGCCCGAATTCGATGGAGCCATAATAACTGTACCCGTTGCAGCTATGGATTGCCGCCAAACTAACCCTTCAACGGGAACACGACTCATAAAATTTAAACCAATTGAAGAGAGAACTAAAAAAGTGGTTCAATTAGCTATAAACTGGGGCAAACTACGACGACTACCTAACAGCCAAAAGAAAGTAGCCATAATATTCCATAACTACCCACCCAGAAATGACACAATAGGTCACGCATTTGGCTTAGATTCTTCTGCTTCAGTTATGAACGTTCTCCAAAAACTAAAACAACAAGGATACACTATAAACGAATTACCTGAAAGCAGCCAAAAACTCATGGACACTATAATCGCAGGATTAACCAACGACCGCAGATGGGCAAGCTCTCAAGAACTAAACGACCGTGCATTGGATAAAGTATCCCTTCAACAGTATGAACAATGGTTCAACAAATTGCCAACAGATGTAGCTGTTAAAATGGAGAAAGACTGGGAAAAACGACCTGGAAAAATTTTCGTCTATAACAACAAATTTTTGATTGCAGGTATACAAAACGGAAACATTTACATTGGTCTGCAGCCTCAGCGTGGTTACCTTGAGGCTTCTTCCAGTATATATCATAGTCCTGACTTGTCTATGCCTCATCATTATCATGCTTATTATCGTTGGATACGTGACGTTTTTGGTGCTAATGCCATTATACATATGGGTACCCATGGCACACTTGAATGGTTGCCTGGAAAATCCGTCGGGTTATCCCCATCATGTTCTCCTGATATCGCTATATCTGATTTACCCAACATTTACCCCTATACTATAACTAATCCGGGAGAGGGTACACAGGCTAAACGGCGGAGTTACTGCTGTATAATAGATCATTTAGTGCCTGCGATGCATAATGCTGATTCATATGAGGAACTTGCAAAAATAGAGGTTCAACTTCAAGAGTATTATCATGCTAAAAATGTTGACACTGAGAAATTACCTGTATTGCGTAAGTTAATCTGGGAAAACGTTGTTGCTGCTAAGCTTGATAAGGACTTAAATGTAGTTCAAGATGTTGCTTTTGCTTCTTTTGATGCCTTTTTAGAGCAGCTACATGCGTATATTAACGAGTTATCTGATGCTCAAATTCGTGATGGGTTACACATTTTAGGTGAAGGACCTCAAGATTTAAGGTTAGATGAATTTCTTGTCACTTTAACACGACTTGATAATGGTGATGTGCTCTCATTGCGACAGTCTATTGCAGAATTATTAGGTTTTGACTATGAGACTCTTTTGGCCCATAGAGGTAAACTTTGTAGCAACGGCAAAACTAATGGGGACCATTTAAAAGAAATCAGCGCACTCTCACTTGAGCTCATACAAAAATTCCACTTAGCCGATTTCAAAGAAGAAAAAATCACTACATTAGCCAAGGAAGTGTTAGGCGCAAGTAACTCTAAGATAGAGCATTGTCTTCATTATATCAGTAGTTTTCTTGTTCCTGCTCTCGCATTAACAACTGATGAGTTAACCTATACCCTCTCTGGATGTCAAGGCGGCTATGTACCTCCGGGGCCATCTGGCTCTATAACTAGAGGTATGGCAGATATTTTACCCACAGGAAGAAATTTCTTTTCTGTTGACCCTCGTGCCGTTCCTACCCCTGCATCCTGGGAAGTAGGAGTCGCCCTAGCGGATATATTACTTGAACGTTATCTAAAGGAAGAAGGAAAATACCCTGAATCCGTTGGCATAGTTATTTGGGCAACAGACACTATGAAAACTAAAGGCGATGATATCGCTGAAATACTCTATCTAATGGGTATTAAGCCCGTTTGGGAGCGATCTAGCGGCAGAGTTATAGGCGTAGAGCCTATTCCACTTGAAGTGCTCAAACGACCACGTATTGATGTTACCATACGCATAAGCGGGCTATTCCGAGATACATTTCCTGTTGTAGTAAACCTTCTCGATGCCGCTGTCGAATTAGCTGCTGGACTAAAAGAATCACATGGTCAAAACTTTATAGCTAAACACATAGATGTTGAAGTAATAGAAGAAACCAAAAAAGGCATTGATGCTATAAAAGCACGAGAAAAAGCCTGCTATAGAATTTTCGGCGACCAACCTGGCGCATATGGATGCGGTGTAAGTGAGGTTATAGATTCTAAAAATTGGAAAGATCAAAACGATTTAAGTGACATATATGTTAACTGGGGTAGTTATGCATATACCCGTAAAACCTATGGGTTACAAGTGCCTGAACAGTTCAAACGTTGTCTAAAAAAGATTAATGTTACCGTTAAAAATCAGGATTCTCGTGAATATGATATTTTAGACGGCGATGACTGGTATGACTCCCACGGCGGCATGATAAATGCCGTTAAAATCATAGGCGGTAAAGCTCCCAGATCATACTGTGGTGATACATCTGATCCTAATCGCGTAAAAGTTCGAAGTACAGCTGAGGAGACATGCCTTGTTTTCCGTTCTCGGTTACTTAACCCAAAATACATTGAAAATATGAAACGACACGGCTATCAAGGAGCAGCTGACTTGTCTAGATCTGTAGACTTTGTCTTCGGCTGGGATGCCACAGTAGAAGTCGTAGAAGACTGGATGTATGAAGATCTGGCTAAAAAATACGTTTTCGACAAAGAAATGCAACAATGGCTTAAAAACGTAAATCCCTACGCACTGCAGAACATGGTTGAACGATTTCTAGAAGCCATTAGCCGCAACTTGTGGCCAGCATCTGATGAAGTTAAAAAGAAATTGCAGAAACTCTACTTAGACATAGAAGGTCTGCTTGAGGACACTAATGAAAAAGTAACAAATAAAATGGAGAAAAAATAGATGAGTAAAAATTTAGTAACTTTTAAAGAAACTAAAATAGACCTACAGTTTAAAGAGGCAAATGCACGAGTTGTCTACCATAAATATGACAGCATATGGCATAACCTTACCCTTGTTTCTTTTAACGAACGCCGTAACGTCTTATCCACTATAGATGGGCTGCGTCGAGTTCAACATGTGGGTAACGTGTTTTTTCCCGATGAACTGTCAAGACAGCATATGACGTTGCAGAAATATGAGCAGGTTACAAAGAGACTTCCTAAATCTTTAGGTCTTAAACGTAGCGACTTTATTTTTCTAGCAACTGCTGTTAACATGGAAAAAATTGCTGTTTGTGAAAAAACTTTTGGCGATTTCCATGTTTGTTGCATCGCAACTGCAGGTGCTCTTAATAATGCTCTACGTATGGGTGTAGATGCAGGTAATTGGGTTGAGCATAAAACGTGTATGACTCCAGCGGCGGGAACTATAAATATGCTTCTCTTAACGAATGTTACCTTATCCTGTGGTGCTATGGCTAGGGCTATAATGACTGCTACGGAAGCTAAAACGGCTGCATTACAAGATCTTGACTATAAGAGTACGCCCTCACCACTAATTCAAGCTACTGGCACAGGAACCGATAGTATGATAGTTGTCTCAGGCGTAAACCCTGACATTGTGATTAAGCATACGGGTGGACATACTAAAATGGGTGAACTTATAGGGTTTGCAGCTAAAACTGCTGTAACAGAGGCATTAAAGAAACATGACCAAAATTTATGAGGGTAAAAACTGATGGATGCTATTTACACAGAAAACCTATGCAAAAACTATGGCTCTATTAAGGCTATAAATAATTTAAATCTACAGGTTCATGAAGGAGAAATATTTGGGTTCTTAGGACCTAACGGTGCAGGAAAAACAACAACTATTCGCGTATTAACAACTTTAACACATCCAACTTTAGGCACAGTCTCCGTCGGCGGTTATGATGTACGAGACAAACCTGATAAAGTGCGAAAAGTAATGGGCGTTGTTCAACAACACATAAGTCTAGACCGTGATTTAACCGTTCGAGAAAACATGGAATTTCACGCACGAATACAACATCTAAACTCTTCTGAACGCAAACAACGCGTCACTGAATTATTAGAATACGTTGAACTAACAGAATACGCTGACCAAATGGTCGACGCTCTCTCAGGTGGCATGAAAAAGAAAGCATCCATCGTCTGTAGCCTTCTTCATAAGCCTAAAGTGTTATTTTTAGATGAACCCACTGTTGGTTTAGATGCTCAAGCAAGACGTCGCCTATGGGACTTGATACGGCGACTAAATAAGGATGGTACAACAATTTTTCTTACAACTCATTATATTGAAGAAGCAGAGGTTCTCTGTAACCGTGTTGGAATTATGCACCATGGGCAACTAATTGCTGTAGATGAGCCTGCTAATCTTCGTAGAAAAGTAGGCTCCTTTGTCGTTGAAACTCTAATAGATGGAAAAGCGACTCATTACCAGTTTTTTGCTGACCGTGATGCTGCCTCTAGTTATGTTAAAAATTTGCCCTCTGAGGTAAAAACAGTGATTATCCGTGAATCAAATTTAGAAGACGTTTTTATAGAACAAACAGGAGAAAAAGTTGGTGACCAATAATGATGAACATTTTTAACGACATTTACTCAGTTCTATGGGTCGACCTGCGCATTTTGCGACGCCATTGGAAATCAACGATTGCTACAAGTCTTGTACTTCCGTTGCTGTATTTGGTTGCTTTTGGTTATGGTTTAGGACGCGGTTTGGATGTAGATGGTTTTAGTTATCTTGCATTTGTTGTTCCTGGTATTGTCGCATTAACAGCGTTTTCTACTAGTTTTAATGGTGCTGCATCAAAACTTCAAGTGGACAGACTTTACTACAAAAACTTTGATGAACTCTTGATGTCTCCTGTGAGTTTGTATTCAATTATAATAGGTAAATCATTAATAGGTGTAATAAGAGGTATGATTAGCGCTGTTGCTATATACGCTGTGGGGTTAGTGCTTGCACCAACGATACTTGTTAGTCCACTGTTCTTTTTGATACTGCTGCTGGCATGTTTTGTGTATGCATTATTTGGTTTACTTGTAGCGTTAGTTATTAATACTCACCATGCTATGAGCAATTTTAGTACTCTAGTTATTTTGCCAATGACTTTCTTATGCGGTACATTCTTTTCACTAAGCCAATTACCTGGTGCGGTTAAAGCGGTGTTGTATTTTTTGCCTCTAACACATTCAACTGAACTTTTACGTGCAACAGCATTGGGGTTACCTTTCCCATGGTTGTCTTTTATAGGTCTCTTGATTTTTGGGGCGCTCTTTTTTATTGGGTGTTTAATGGCTTTAAAGAAGTCAAGTGTATAAGAAAGCAACTGTTGAGGTTTAGATATACCCTCTCTTTTTTATAGTAATAAAACATGATTGTTGTTTTTGTTGTTTGTTATAACCTGAATTCAGGTCATGCCTCAAAATAGTTTACGTCCAAATTCCAGTACATTTATGAGCAAGCCAAAGAGAATTGTGTGCATATTCCAACGATTTAGAGTAACAAATAGTTTTGCGAGCCAAACGCTTAAGCCTGGTGCGAAATGTTAAATGTTTACGCTCAATACGCTGCG
>WRGM01000138.1 GCA_009787175.1 Candidatus Bathycorpusculum fermentans
CGGCATTAGCTACCATTACTCTTAGCGATATTAAAAACTGGTTCAAACACGATGGCTATCACTATTAATGTAAAATCAAGTTGCTATATAGCCTGTAAAAAATTCATGTATGCTTGACCATAAAATATATTGTTATGTTTGCATATTAACCTACAAATGTTTGGTGATATAGCTTGAAATTTGATGATAACTGTATTTTCTGTAAAATAGTTCAAAAACAAGCTCCTTCAAGTATGCTATATGAGGACGATTCCGTAATGGCTTTTCTTGATATCAAACCGGTAAATGAAGGTCACACATTAGTTATCTCTAAAGCACACTATGAGGGCATATTTGACATACCCGGCGAATTACTTGGAAAAATTCACCAAGTTACCAAAACAGTTGCTACCGCTGCCAAAGAAGCCGTACACGCTGACGGAGTAAGCATAGTTCAACAAAACGGAAAAGCAGCAAACCAAGAAGTATTCCACATACACGTCCACATAATCCCCAAATTCACTGGACAAAAAACAAACCCATTTAACAAAGATGAACTAAAAATTGTCGACCACAAACAATTAGACATAACAGCCGCCAAAATAAAAAAGAGCCTCTAATTTGAATTTTCACTCAAAAATAAAAACAGCATCATTGAAATTCTAAAACTGCTTCACACACATCGATTACCACGGTTAACGTAAAAACAATTCACCATTAAACCCTAAATCTATCTGTTGCCAGGCATATACCATTTTGCCTCTACCTGCGCTATTTTCCTTTCAAAATAAACAAATAGAACACTAGCAACAACTACAACAGATATAACCACAACAATCAACACGTCCCTTAAACTATAACCGCCAACAGATGATTTACCATCAATATCATTAGAATGATAAACATCATTCCCATTCGTAGCCGTGTTACCCGAAACTATGCCATCTATATTATTGAAAACACCATTTCCAACATACACTCCACCGCCATCTTTTGTAGCTATGTTACCTGAAATCACACCACCCCCCATATTGAAATCGCCATCAGTACACACGCCACCACCAATAGGCGCTGTATTATTAGAAACCATACCACCAGACAAGTTAAAATTACTAAAAGCATAATAACTGTACACCCCACCACCCTTATCATCTGCAACATTATCCGAAATCACGCCTCCGCTCATATCAAAACTATTCCACACATTAAATACCCCACCACCCTGCATAGCCCTATTACCCGAAATAACGCCGTCATATAACTTAACTATGCCATTATAATTATCCACACCACCCCCACTGAAATAAGCAGTATTATTAAAAATTTTGCCACCCGACATACTAAATACATAACCAGTATTGAACACGCCACCACCCGCCCTAGCTGTATTGTTAAAAATTTCACCACCAGACATACTAAAACTACCACAGTTAAACACGCCACCACCAACACCAGTGTCTGAACCTTTAGCCATATCGAGAACAGCTCTATTGTTAGAAACCGCGCCGCCAGATAGGTAAAGTACACCACCAAAATTGACAAACACGCCGTTACCATGATCCTCACTCATATGGGTTACGATAATACCCTCAAGCCGTAATACACCACCCTTATCAATAGTAATAGTGCTCGCTTCATCTGCGCCAATTAACTTGTAAAAATCATCTCTATTACTCGTTAATGTGATATCTTTATTATATGGAATTATAAGCGAATCTGTTAATTTAATATCACAATCAAAAGCAATAACTAACGGTTTTTGAGCATTATTTATAGCATTTTGAAGCTCGTTCTCATCGCTAACTATTTTATCAGATGTACCCAATGCAAATGGAGCTACATCAATAAATACCGTGACAAAACTGAAAGAAGCCAAGGATATCATAAACAGTAAAGAAACAAAAACCAAAAACTTTCGACCATAAATACACTGCAAACCTTTTTCGAATTTAACATTCATAGCCATAACCCTATTTTGAGTTCGGATTAGTATCTCACTAGATATACTAACAATGTTCCTTAATTAACATTCTCTGAAAACCTTTTAAACCTGTTTAGTCTAATTATTGCTGGTAAACATGAAACAAATAACAGTTTTGGCTCTAATTAGTCTAATGGTCTTGTTTCTTTCGTTTTTTATACCTTCCTCTGTTGCTCTTATAGGAAAGGATGTGGGTGTTAAAGAGGGGGATTGGATGGAATATGATGTTAGTGCCGATGGTACCGGCAGTTTGCCGCCGTCTCATGATGTCCGATGGATGCGAATGGAGGTTTTAACTGTTGATGAAGTAGCGTTTTCTGTGAATTTTACTGTTAGATACACTAATGGTACATGGGGTAGTGCCATTTGGAAATTTAACTTTGTAGAAGGAAACACTGAAGGATGGACCATCATTCCAGCTAATCTTGGCGCAGGAGATACATTCTTTGACTCCTACATATCTGACGAGATAGTTATCCAGTATGAAGAGCAAAGAACAGTGTTAGGTGCACCTCGAACAGTAACAGGTGGCAGTGATGAGTTAAGAGAAGTTAAAGAATGGGACAAAGACACTGGTTTCTTCATCCGTTCTGTTGAGGTTTACAGGAATAATACAAATTCAGAGGGCTATTATATTGGAGACTTGAGTGTCACAATACAAGCTGTTGCCACCAACATATGGAATAGACAGATTCTTGGTTTGGATCAAACTGTTTTTGCTTTAATCGCTTCAGGTTTAGTAATTATAGTAGTAATATCTGTTTCAGCCTTAATTATTTGGCAACGAAAAAAATCAACAAAACTTTGTGCTTAGCATCGTTAGCAAAAAGAGCAAATTCTGCTTATTATAATTATGGGCTGTTCTCAAGTTTTTGTTGGTGTAGCATATTTTAATGAGTGCAATATTCCTGTTATGTGTAGCGATTTCTTTTTTGAAGTGAAAAAAAAGTTTTTGATGCGATGTGTTTATTGCTAGCCGTTAATAAAATATTTTGGGCTGGCGAGTTGGCGTGTGACTGTCGGGTCCAAATGTTGGATCTGAGGAAACTCCGCCCTACACGTAGAATTGCAACACCTTTGGTGTAAAGTGAGAACTTTGGCGACGGAGCAGAAACGACACGTCCAAGCTGCGCTTTAACAGATGAGGCATCTTAAAATGTTGATCAGTTGCTTGGAAGCGATGAAACGGCCGACCTGCAAGTGGAAAGGGCAAACAGACGCTGATGACCCTCTACAGGAAGCGCGGGTAGCCCGATTAGCCAAATGTCACAGGTTAAACAAAAGGCGGGTTATGTCCAACACACCAGACCCAACTGGTACAAATTATTTTTTATTAGCTGTATCTCCTATTTTTTGAGTATGTATGTTTAGTGAAAAAGTTATATAGTGTATAACTGTAAAATATAAGGATGTTAAAGATGAGAGTTGGTCTTTTTGGTTTTGGTAAAACAGGTAAGGCTGTTGCAACGGTGTTGTTGCAGAGTGAGGAAACTGATCTTTGTTGGGTTTTAAGAAAGTCTACAAATCTTCAGCACCGTTCTGTTCCCGAGTTTCTTGGGCTTATAGATGATACGCAGGGTGTTATTTATGCTAAAGATGAGTGTAGTTATTTTGAGCTTTTTGAGAAACATCCTGTGGATGCTATAATAGATTTTTCTTCTGCAGAGGCTGTTTTAGAATATGGATCGGATGCTGCTGAGCGGGGGATAATTATTGTTACTGCTATATCTTCTTACCCTGATTCTACAATCGCTTTTTTGAAAAAGTTATCTGAGAAAACAAGGGTTCTTTGGTCTCCTAATATTACTATAGGTATCAATTTTTTGATGATAGCTGCTCAAGTTCTTAAATCTATTGCGCCCTATACGGATATAGAGTTAATTGAGGAGCATTTTAAAAATAAACAAGAAATTTCTGGCACAGCTATAAAAATTTCTCAATTCCTCTCGCTGTCCCATAACGATATTAAATCTGTCAGAGCCGGAGGTATCGTTGGTAGACATGAAATAATATTTGGTTTTCCATATCAAACCGTGCGGTTGACTCATGAGTCAATATCTAGGGAAGCCTTCGGTACTGGCGCGTTATTTGCCGCTAAGAGCCTTATCAATAGAGCCAATGGTTTCTATAGTATGGAAGATATGCTAAAATCATACTTTAAATTAGTAGAATAAAAAAAGCCTATAAAAAGAAGGCAAGCATGCCCAAGGGTTATGCTTCTAAAGTCCTTCGTATATTTTTTATGTTATTACTATTGTATATAGTAGCTGATGAAATTTCTGGCAGCTTGTCTTTTAGTTTATTCTCTGCAGCAATTTCTGCTTCTCCAAGAATTTTAAGTGCCTCCTCATTTGCCGCTTGAACACATACAGAGTTATCTATATACTGACTACTGGTTGTAGAACATATCTCTGAAAATATATCGCCAATATTTTCCAGCTCCTTACTTGCCTCAGGCATTATACTAAACATTTCTGAACCTATACCATTTAACACAGTCTTAGCTGGACTTAAAAGAGTTACTAAATCACCCATTTCAGAAACAGTATTTAACCGCATAGATACACTCTGCAAAGCTAAAGACGCATGAGAGAGCATCTTTTCTACCTTACGAATTTCCCCCAGCTCCGTAGCGTAAATATTTGCCCGCGTCTGCTCCCTCTTTTCCATAGCATGCACTACTTTTCTAAACATTTCAGTATCACGCATCTCAAACCGCTTAACAGCCGCCTCAAGAGTTCTTGCTTGTGCATCAAGACGTTGGGTAACACTTACAATCTGCTCCTTTACACTCTCCTGCGGCTTTGTTGCATTCAAAATTTTTGATACTACATTTTCTTTTTCATCTTTATTCAACTTGAAAGGATTACCCAATTTACATTCACCTTACTTTTAGCTGATGAAGACAAGAAAAGATAAAAGCCTGTTCACCAAGTTACGCTAAAAATTATTACCAACATTTTAACCGTTTTTAATTTAACATTTAAATTTTTACACTAAACAACTAGTTAACACTAACCCTAAAACAGAAAAATGTAAGAAAAAATAGCCAAAAATAAATCTTGCCAGCTTAAATACTGCCCAAAATTACTGCAAAAAACAACATAACAACTCATAGACTAGCACAAAAACCATGATGACTAGTATTAATAAAAACCACAAACAGTGCTCAATTGTAATACCAGATAATCTGTATTGTCAAATAAGGCGCTATCTACATACTTGTTTTATCTACTTCTCTTTTAATGCTGTTTGATATTTTTGTTGTCTTGACTCCTTATTCCAAAATTCTGGGTCATCAACATCAATAATTTGAACCTGAACAACATTTTTTGGGTTTGTTAAAACTTGCCTAAATTTCGTTGCCGTTTGAGGATCATTTAATAGCTTCATACGGGATGCTTCTAGAGCTTCAGCAATCTGTTCAGCTCGTTTATTAGCATAAGTACGATATTTAACACTTTTACATTCACAAATTGCCTTATCAAAATCTGCTTTACTACACTGAATAAGCTTATCCCCCTCTCTAATAAACCAATATGGCAAATTCTTAGACATACACTTACACTTACTATACTGTTAAAAAATTTTGTTAATTAACATTTTCATCCCTACACAATAAAACATATCCACTATGCAATGCTCCTCAAATAAACATTAATAATTATACCTCAAAAACTATTACACTACAAATAAACATTATAAAAAATTTAAGTCAAATATTCAACTATAATTAAAAACAACATTATATTGCCATACATCTTTCAATGAACTATATGTACACTTAAGATAGATTCATTTTTATAACACAATAACGTAAACAATTTTGTGGGAGGGTACATACACCCCTAAATAATATATACACACCATCCATTCATATCAACCCTCACCCTCCCACACTCTCCTCGTAATCTAAGAAATATTAATAATGCTCCAACTGTTGCTACTTTAACAAACTTTGACTATAGCAAAATTTAATGATGATAAACAAACTCAACGACTACTTTCAAAAAAAAGAAAAAGAAAAATTATTACTGTTTGTTGTAACGCTCTTCAAATACAGCTCGAATTTTCTCAGGCGTATCAAATACATGCATACCCTCCATCTGCTCGAGTCTACGTATCTGATCAGCCTCTTCTTTACGAACCTGAATCTTTATAGTTTTACCATTAGGCACAACAGTTTCAACTATACTCTCTCTATAATCTGTAGGAAAAAGATACACAGTACCAAAAGCCTTCAAACTCATTATAACAGAGTTAGTGATCAATGTATCTCCAATACTATTAGCAATCTTAGCAACAGTATTAGAAGACGTTGGAGCCACAAAGAAAAAATCATACCTACCACTTTGCAACCAAGATGCTAAGAAGGGTGCATTAGGATTCATCTCAACAGTAAAATGCGAAAACTCTGCCTTCAAAACTTCAAACTGCCTATAAAACCTAAGCATAGTCTCCCCATTTTTAGAAACAAAAACATGAATCTCCACTTCATGTTCATACTGCTTTTTAAGGTCAAGCATTATTTTAACAATCTCAGCGATTTTATCGCCACCACCAGTTATTCCCCAAGCGACTTTACACTTTTTTTGTGCTTTCACCATTATTACATCTCCATCATCTTTAAACCGTTAGAGAAATTTTAACTTTCTCCCTAAAACGCATAAATGTTTACTCTATAGCAAATAAAACATCAGTTAATGTTAGATAATTTGGTTGAAGCTGTCGATTCGAGTGGATATTTGAATAACGTTTTCGTATTAAATAAAATTTTTAAAAAAATGAAAATAAATATTGGGAGGGGAAGGGAAAAGGGTGTTTATTCGTTTTCGAAGTATTCTTCTGGTTTTGGTGGAACTACTGGTAAGCCTCTTCGTTCGCGGATTTTTTTGATGGTCTCTTCTTGCATTTGTTCTGGAACTGGTGCCCATCGGCTGAATTGTGTTGCCCAGAAAGCGCGACCTTGTGTTGAGCTTCTAAGTTCGTCTGCAATACCAAAGCTTTCGGATACTGGCATTTCGGCTTTTACAGTGATCATGTCTTCTTCTGATGGCATGTCTATGATTTTGCCGCGGCGTTTATTGATAAGTGTGATTACGCTGCTGACGAATTCTGATGGAACTTTGCATTCAAAGCTGATGAGTGGTTCAAGTAATTTTGGATTGCTAAGTAGGATAACGCAGTATATTGGTCTCCAGGTCATTGGTATGGCTTGTGCTGGACCTCTGTGTACTGGGTCTTCGTGTAGTGTGATATCTTCTAGGTTTATTTTTAGGCCGTATGCTGGTTCTTTTGCTAGTGGTGAGGTGTGTACTGCTTCGCGGAAGCCGGTTTTTATGTGGTCAATGATTTCTTCTACGTATTGGCGTCCGTGTATGCGGTTGACTAGGATGTTGTTTTCTTCTATTGCTACTGCGCCTTTTGCTTCGTCTGGTGCCCAACCTAGGGATTTGAGGACTTTGGCTCTTTCGTCTTTGTTTTGCATGTCTGTGATTTTTTCTGATTTTATTGCTTCTATGGTGTCATTGTCGAGTTTTTCTATGGTTATCCAGAGTTTGTTGTGTTTGTTGGGGCTTTTACCCATGACTGCTGGTCCTTTGTAGTCGTGACTTATGGTTTCTCTGTAGATGACAATTGGTTTGCTAAGTTTGACTTTGAGTCCTGATTCTTGCATTCTGTATGCGGTGATTTCAAGGTGGAGTTCGCCCATGCCTGAGAGGAGGAATTCTCCTGATTCTTTGTTCATGATGAAGTGTAAGTTTGGATCTTCTGTTGTGAGTTTGTGCATGACTTTGTCGAAAAGTGGCAGGTCTTTTACGTCTTCAGGTTCTACTGCTACTGTGACGACTGGGTCAGATACATAGTTCAAGCCTTCGAAGCTATGGATTTCTTGTCCTGCTTCGCCTATGGTTTCACCAACATGTAGTGAGGGTAAGCCTGAGATTGCGCCAATGTTGCCTGCTGGTACGCGGTCTACGAATACTCGGTCAGTTGCCATACTCATAAAGACTTGTTGTATTATGCCTTTTTGCTGTGCACTGACTAGTTGTACTTCTTTACCTTTAGTGATCGCACCGCTGAAAATTCTGCCTATGGCAACTGTGCCGCTGTGTGGGTCAACTTCTATTGTGGAAATGCACATAAGTAGGGGTGCGTTAGGGTCAACTTTTGCCATGCCAACACCTGCAGGTGTATTTGCATCTCCTGGCCAAATTTTTGATTGACGGTATGGTTGTGCTTCAATTGGGCTAGGTAAGTGTTTGCAGAACATGTCAAGAATTGGCTCTGGTAGTGGTGCTTTCTTGCTTAGTGCGTCGACTTTTTTGCCCACGTCTTCGGGTTCACCTGTGTATGCGTCAATGATGTCTTGGAAGCTGACTTGTTTTATTTTCATATGGTCAAGGTTTAAGCCCCATTTGTGGAGGGCAGAACCGAAGGCTACTCGGCTGTCTTCTATTTTTACTTGCCAGTCTTGTTTATGTTCAGGTGGGGCATGTTTTTCAATTAAAGTGTTAACTCTTAGGAGGATTTTTGCAAATTTTTTCTGAATTTCCTGTGGGGTTAACTTTATTTCTTTGATTAATCGGTCAACTTTGTTTATGAATAAGAGTGGTTTAACTCTTTCTCGAAGGGCCTGCATGAGTACTGTTTCAGTTTGAGTCATTGGACCTTCTACGGCGTCAACGACTACGAGTGCGCCGTCAACGGCTCTTAGGCTTCTTGTAACTGCGCCTGAAAAGTCGATGTGGCCGGGTGTGTCGATAAGGTTAATTAGAAAATCTTGGTCATTGTATGTGTGGACTAGGCTGACGTTTGAGGCAAAAACGGTCATTTGGCGTTTTTGTTCTAGATCCCAGCTGTCGAGGAAAAGTTTTTGACCAGCGGTTTGTGTGCTTATAATGCCTGCATGTGCCAAGAGGCTGTCTGAGAGGGTTGTTTTGCCATGGTCAACATGTGCAATAATGCTGGTGTTGCGGATTATTTTTGGGTTATCCATTAGTTTTACAATTTCTTCTGTTTGTCTATAGCGCACCATTACTTATTCAATCTCCATTCTAAATCCTATAATATCATTACTTTGATTTGAATACACTACTTTTCTAAACATTTTATGCATATATTTTCTCTCAAATAATAGAGTAAACTACATGGACATTGAGCTTGTATCCTATTAACTTTATGGCACTAAAATATGAAGCTCTGCGAAAAATAAGCATTTAAACGACAGTATAGCAATTTTAACCTAACACCTCTGTTATATGTAAAGAATCTTGCATAGCGTTTAAAAGATTAATACTCATTATCTTAGCAAGTGTCTACTTATGTCTACTCTACGTACGGTTCGCGGTATGCGAGATTTACTTGGCAAAGAAGCTCAAACATTTACTAGCGTTATAGCTAAAGCACAAGCAACAGCTCTACTTTTCGGCTTTCAAGAAGTCTTTACTCCTCATGTTGAATCCTTAGACTTGTTAAGTGCTAAGTCAGGTGACGAAATACGTCAGAGAATGTTTATATTTGAAGATTTAGGCGGCCGCAAAGTAGCCCTGCGTCCAGAATTTACCGCTTCCATTGCCCGTCTAGCTACATCAGCGTTAAGAACTGAACCAAAACCCCTAAAACTATTCTCTGCCGGTACCGTCTATAGATATGATGAACCCCAACGCGGCAGATATAGAGAGTTTTGGCAGTCAAACTTTGAATTAATAGGTACCGATAAGCCTGAGGCAGATACTGAAATTCTCCTAATTACAAATAAGCTCATGCAGACCATTAATCTGCAGGGATATGTTTTCAAAATAGGTCATGTAGGTATTATAAAGGGTATTTTAAGTCAAGACGGTGTTGATGAAAAAACTCAAAACGCCATACTGCAGCGTATGGACAAAAAAGAGTATGACTTAGCCCTAAAACTAGTTGAATCAGAAAAATGCAAAAACACCCTACAGCGCCTAATTGATATTAAAGGCGAAAATTGGCGGGATACTATTGAGCAAGTCAACGCTCTAGTTGCAGAGTATGAAAAAGCTAAAGCTGCCGCAGAAAACCTAACAGAAATACTAAATCTAGTTACCGCAAGCACAGATATTTCTCTAATAGTAGAACCCGCTTTTGCACGAGGACTTGAATATTACACAGGTGTAATTTTTGAAGTTTACATTCCACAACTCGAAATTGCCCTCGGAGGCGGAGGAAGATACGACCGTTTAATTGAAGCCTTTGGAGGAGAACCTACACCTGCAGTTGGTTGTGCTCACGGAATTGATCGTATAGCTATTGCCCTGCAAACTCAAAACGCGTCAGATTTATCTGATACTGCAAAAAAGTTTGTTGTAATTCCCATTACTGAATCAGTAAAAGTTGATGCTTTAAAACTTACCCAGTCATTACGTAATCATGGTTATTTTGCAGAGTTTGAACTTATGGGGCGTAAAATGGGCAAATCTTTAGAGGATGCAGATAAACGTGGTCTTGACTATGCCGTTATTGTTGGTGAACGCGAACTTAGAGAGGGCAATGTGGTCATTAAAGATCTTAAAAAGCGTGAGCAGACAACTCTTTCTATATCAGAGTTGTTTGAACAAATTAAAAAAATGGCTTGTGAATAAGAAAAAAGAAAAGTTTTTTGGTTTATTTTTTTGTTGTTTAGAGCCGTTTTATGTAGCGGTTTACTTCCCAGTTGCTTACCTGTAGTCGGTAAGCGTCCCATTCGCGGCGTTTTTCTTTTAAAAAGTTCTCAAAGGCTGTTTCGCCTAGAGTTTCTTTCATAAGATCGCTTGTTTCAAACTCGTCTAGGGCTTCTTTTAGTGATTCTGGTAGTGAAACGATTCCGCGTTTTTTGCGTTCTTCATAGCTCATGTGGTAAACGTTTAATTCCACAGGGTCTCCCGGGTTGGTTTTGTTTTTGACGCCGTCCAGACCTGCTGCTAGGAGTACTGCAAATTGCAAGTATGGGTTGCCTGCGCCGTCGGGGCATCGTATCTCGCATCTTGCTGCGCTTTTTCTTCCGCCAAAGTCTGGTACGCGTATGAGGGGGCTGCGGTTTTTGTGTGCCCATGCTAAGTAGACGGGGGCTTCGTATCCTGGGACTAGGCGTTTGAAGCTGTTTGGCCAGCTGTTTAGTATCGCGCATATTTTGCGACCGTGTGTGAGTTGTCCTCCTATGAAGTGGCGTGCTATGTCTGAGAGGTGTCCGTTTTCGGGGTTTTCTGAGTAGAACATGTTTGTTGTTCCGTCATGGTTCCATAGGCTTTGGTGGACGTGCATGCCGCTGCCGTTGATGCCTTGGAAGGGTTTTGGCATGTATGTTGCGAGGTATCCTGCTTTTGCGGCTACTACTTTTCCGCACATTTTCATGGTTATGGCGCGGTCTGCGGTTTCTAGGGCTTCGCCGTATTTGAAGTCGATTTCGTTTTGTCCTAGGGCTACTTCATGGTGGCTGATTTCGATTTCTATGCCGAAGGCTTCTGCTGTGTCTGCTATGTCTCGTCTTAAGTCGTCGGTTAGGTCGCCTGGGTGGAAGTCAAAGTATCCTGCTAGGTCAATTGGTGTGGGTAGGCCGCCGTTTTCTGCTTCTTTTACTATGAAGAATTCTAGTTCTGGGGCGCAGATGAATTTGTAGCCTGCTTGATAGGCTTTTTCGATGGTTTTTTCTAGGATGTAGCGTGGGTCTGCGTCGAAGCGTTTGTTTTGTGGTGTGTAAATGTCGCATAATAGTCTGCAGGAGGATTTTTCTTTTGATCTCCAGGGTAAAATGGCAAATGTTGTTGGATCTGGGTATAGGACCATGTCGGATTCTTCTATTGGTCTATAGCCTGTTATTGAGGATCCGTCAAAGGATTGTCCGTTTTCAAAAATGCTTTCAATATTTTTTGAGTTTACTGCAATATTTTTTAACATGCCATTCATGTCAGTAAATTGTAATCTTACGAATTTGATATCTTCCTCTTGTATTTTTTTCGTAACTTCAGTTACTTTTTCTCTCCAAACTGCATTTTTGAAATTTTTCAACTAAACATCTCCTTTAACAGTAACTTTTCATTACTGTATGCATAACTACACTGTAAAACATAACTATATAACTTTAATACGCTTCAGCCCATATTTTTGGATGATAAAATTGCGAATAGTACACTGGTTGACCACAGTGTGGATGATTTTTTTGTGGAAAAACTTGTTTACAAAGAGCTATTTTCCTTGTTCTATTTCAATAGGTTATTGTTATTCGCTACAAGTGTTAGTCTGACGCAATTAGATGCTAGTTCAAATACATGAAAACAGAATGTGTCCATTTACTTTATCTCTGTTTAATATCCAACCTATTTTTATGTTCGCGTTCGCGGCGTAAAAAGTCTCCTATATCTAGCACATTAGCTATGGCAACACTATTTTTATTATCCTGCTGCTCTTCAAATCCTGCTAAAACTCTGCCAAATCCCAGACATTCTCCTAATTCATTAAGCACTAAGACATGATTTTTCTGACGAATTTTGCCATATGCCTGCAGTATACTGTTTCTAAAAATGTTTCTACCACAAATAAATAGCCAGCTTGTTTTTCTATCAATAACTATACGGTTACACTCATGCTCTATAAGCATAGAGAGTAAGTTAAAGCTTGGAAAAAATTTACCTGACCTAACTTTACCTAAATAGATACCAGCATAAAAAAAATTATCTCTAACAAGAGACTTTACATTACTATTTAATAAAAAAAACCTGCCCTCACACTGAAATAGTAAATCATCATTAAACACAAGCTTAACACCAAACTGCAACGCAAAATCCACAATAACCTTGCCCTTCATGAACGCCGCCTCACAAGTTTACATACAAAAAACCCCTGCGTAGTATCAGGCCAAAATCTACGACAACGCGCAATAGACGGATCTAACTCTTTACCAAAAACACTAGTCAACCCCTGAGCACCTGGACAGTTAATCTCAGCAATCTGCAAATCCAAATGATGCAATGCCCAATCCATATTTAACTCATTCTCCTCAGGCTCTAAAGAACAAGTAGAATAAACAATTTCCCCATCATCAGACAAACACTCAGAGGCCTTCATTAATATCTCCCGCTGCACACGAGCATTACGTGTAACATCCTCTAAAGTACGATTCTGAAACCACATAGGATCTGAAGCAAAATTCCCACTACAAGGAACATCAACCAAAATACGATCAAACTTTAAACCCAGCTTTGGACTATTACGCGCATCAAGCTGATAAACAACAGTATTTCTAACACGACAACGCTCTAAATGATTAACTAAAGCAGTCAAACGCTGCTTACTAATATCCAATGCAACTATACCACCTGTATTACCCATAGCATCAGCTAACTGCACAGTCTTCCCACCAGGAGCAGCTGAAACATCAAGCACTCTCTTACCCTTAACATTTGAAAACAACGACACAGGAATCTGCGCAGCCGCCTCCTGAATAGAATACAACCCAAGCAAATACTCCGCAGTAGCACCAGCAGAAACCTTTGAATCACAAACCCAATAACCAGACGACAAAAAACCAATCTTTTCCAAATTCAAACCCAAACCACAAAGACGAGAAACCAAATCCTGCCCACCAATATTAAAACAATTAAAGCGAACCGCCTGCCGCAACTTTACAGGTCTATACTTCCAATCCAACTTCTCGTAACGACCCACAAAAAACTCTCTATCAGACATAACAATAAAAAGAAAAACACAACATAAAAACCTTCCAGCAAACAAAATAAACTTGGAATAAATGGAAAATAGAATAGCCTTTTTGTTATAGCAACTTAACTTTTTATAGTTTATGGTGTATTATGTTATGAATTGTGAAGTAAATGGAGCCCATACCAGTACGAGTTAGAGAAGCAATTGTAAAACACAAACAAACAGGCAAATCTGGATCAGAAAT
>WRGM01000139.1 GCA_009787175.1 Candidatus Bathycorpusculum fermentans
ACGTATTTCTTCATCATTTTTCACACACTTACCACCTTACAGAGACCAAAATACCGAAAAACTATCTATAAGTAAACACTCTCAATTTTTTAAAGCATTTAACATATCTTAAGGTAGAGGGTTTATAGAGGAATCTCCGGGTCGTTTCTTATTGACTGTTGAGGGAAGAAAAATTTATACAAATCTCCGTGATTCTCTTCCCTCACTGCTTTAGTATTCACCAGTGGTGCATTACCTATATAACTATATGAAACATAAAAAAAGATGATAAGTATGAATGAAAAAGAAAAACAACAACAGCAGCAACAGCAACAGACTTACCCCGTTAAAACGGCTCACGAGTTTTTCTCTGAAATAAACAGTGAGTGGGGCAGATTTAAACGAGGCGCAATAATGAGCACTATTGTCTGCTCACTTTTACTACTTGGCTTTGTTTTTACTATTTTACGTATAAGTAACTTTCACGGCTTTGAATTTAACGCGCTATTTCTAGTCTTACCCATAGTTGGCTTTCTAGGATACACTAGCTATCTTATGACCTCTCAATACCACTTTTTTAGACGATGGGAAAAACGCATGAACCACATTACAGTTATGAAGAAAAATTGTTACTTGCAGACAGCGATGATGATAAGAACAATGAAGAGGCAGATAATCAGGTATCTTTTGATAGCTAATCATTTTTAGGGTTTTTGTATTTTGTCTATTTCGTCCTCATCTTCTTCTTTCTGTTTGCCTTCTCAGATTCGTGTTTCTTTAGGTACTGCTATATGTTTGGGTTTACTTGACGGCAAAATAGCTGTAAATCCTACGACAGCCTATTTAATGACGTATATAGAGGGTAAATGTTCTTCTAACTGTAGCTTTTGTCCTCAGGCTAGACATAGCCAGAGTAGCGCTGATATGCTCTCAAGAGTTACCTGGCCCATTTTTCCTCTCTATTTAGTAACCGCAGCGTTAGCTGATGCAATTAAAAAGGGTAAAATTCGACGTGTATGCATACAGGCGTTAAATGCTCCAAACATGTTCTTACACCTTGAAGCTTTAGTTAAAGAAATAAAAAAACACGACGACATACCCGTTTCCGTTTCTTGCCAACCCTTGAGTCGTCAAAATATTGAGCTTCTCAAAAACGCCCAAGTTGACCGCATAGGTATTGCCCTAGATGCTGCAACGGAAACAATCTTTAGAAAAATAAAAGGCGATAAAGCCAGAAATACTTACAGCTGGCAATCCGAAATTAAACTACTTAAAGATGCATTATCAATTTTCGGCGCAGACCATGTTAGCACACATTTAATAGTAGGTTTAGGCGAAACAGAAAAAGACCTCACAGAGATAATTCAATGGTGCGTAAATTTTCACATTTTACCTGCACTATTCGCGTTCACACCCATACGCGGCACCGCATTAGAACGGCAGTCTCAACCTAGCATTACATCTTATAGGCGGTTGCAACTTGTACGCTATCTAATAGTACATGGTATAACCTGCTTAGAACAGATACACTTCAATACACATGGCGAAATAGTGTCTTTTGGCGTAACAGATGATACTCTAACAGGCATTATTGAAAGTGGTAAACCTTTTCAAACCTCTGGTTGCCCCTATTGCAATAGACCCTTCTATAATGAAAAACCCGGTGGCATGTTGTATAATTATCCAAAAAGTTTGAATATAAAAGATGTAGGGGAAATAAAAAAGCAGCTAGGCTTGTTTTAAGCTGTTGATGCTTTTTTATCTGATGTTACTTTTGGTTTTTGACGCGTTACCTGTTCTACCATGCGCCAAAACTCGTCCATAGCATAGCCTTTTTGTAGATCCTTCATAAGCTTCTTTACCTGATAATAGGTCATTTGAGCCTCACCCTTATCTAAGCCTTCATGAGGACCTTTAACGCGTCTGAAGAGTTCATCCATTTGTCTTGGAGATGCTCTTATTCCCGCTTTTTCTAGCATTTCCTGAATTAGCTTTTGACCTGTATTTCTACCTATGAAAACTGTGGTTTCTCGTCCAACAATTTCAGGTGGAAACGGCTCAAAAACCAGTGGATGTGCTAGCATTTCTTCCACGTCTTCTTCTACTTCATGGGCAAAAATGTTTTCGCCAATGATTGGCTTGTGGAATTGTATTGGTAGTGCAAAGGCTTTTTCAGCTGTCTGTGAAATCCTTGAGATTTTACCTAAATCTATACCTGTGTCAATATTGTAGAGTAACTCTGTAGCTGTTACAACTTCTTCAAATGGCGCAATGCCTGCACGTTCACCAAAACCGGCGATACATGTATGCACATATGAAACGCCCTCTTCCATAGCTGCTAAAGTATTAGATGCAGCTAAACCAAAATCGTTATGACAGTGAATAGACATTGGAATTTTCTTCTTTATAGATTCAGATAAACCATCACGTACATGAGATATTAAATACTTCATAGATAATGGTCTTATAAATCCTACAGAGTCTGCAAGACCAAGTCTGGCAACACCAGCCTCTGCAGCTTGCTGAAATACTTGCAATATATCGTCAATAGCTGTTCTTGTACCGTCCATGAGCATAAAATTAACTGCTGCTCCATGATCTTTACAATACGTAATGGATTCTACAATCTTTTGCAACGCCTGCTTCTTAGTTATCTTATACCTATACTGCAAGTTTAATCCATTAATAGGTGATTCAAGAGTAATTTCCTTTATGCCGCATTCTAAACAAGCATCAATACTTGCCTTAAATGGCTCAGCGGAAGCGGTAAGTTTTGCCTGCTCAAAGCTTTCATTAACTATCTTACTAACATTACGTTTCTCATCATCTGAAAGAGCTGGAAAACCAACATTAATTACAGATACACCTGACTCATCCATTAATTTTGCAAGCTTTACACGCTCAACATACGTTAAATAGACAGTCGGCGCTTTAACACCTTCACGAAACGTCTCATCCCAAATAAATATACGCTCAGGAAGCCTAGGAGGCAAATTCTTACGTAACCTATTATAATTAGCAATTAATCCCTGCGTCTCAAGCTTTTTAAATATGGTCTTTCTCATTTAGCCACAGCCCAACAGATAAGAGCTTAAATTTAATGTTAAATTATAAGTACTCATATAAAAACAACATTCTAAACACGAGTATATAAATGATGGTTAATTTTTAGAACCTGTACAAAAATGGGTATATTGTTATTTCGGGCAGTCTTTATAATGTGCAAAAAATAATCAATACAACTAGCTAAGCCTGATCTATTTATCTGCATAATGATGGAAATATAGAGAATGAATTAGAGAAAAATTTAAAAAAAAGTAAAATGTGAAGGGACTTAGCTAACTGTTAGTTTGCCAAATTTGCCAACGTTAAGTTGGATTTCACTTTTAAAACTTGTAACATACCCGTTTTCGATCTTTATATTATCGCCAACGTTTACTTGCTCAATTTGTTCATTCCACAGAGTTAATTTTATGCTACCTGTTTCGTCTGCAACAATAGCATCAACAATTCGGTATGTCGCATCGCCAAATTTTGATTTTACTTCTCTTACATCACTTTTTTCTACAACTTTTGCTTCGACATTGACGCGTTTTGCGCCATCTCGTAGATCTTTTATTTCAGTGCTCACTATTTTTCACCTGTATCCGATAAACTGAATGTTAAATTCACTTGAGAAAAGTTTTCTAACAATATAAATATTGCTATTTTCGTTTGAATAGCTTGAAGGCAAGAAATCCATAGTTACTGCTTCTATTTTGTTAAATATAAAAAAAGAATTTTTGGATTGGCTATTGTTACTTTTGCTATATCTAAAATACGCCTAATCCTGCTAATAGCGATAGTAGAAACATCGTTGCAATTACTGTAATTACTGCTATTATGAAGCATTTTACGTATGATAACTCTTGGTTGGTATTCACGTTGACTGTTTCTATTGTCTTTGTATCATCATAGGAAGTGGTCTGTATAATGTTTTTAACGTATGTGCATCCTGAGACAGCTTTTACTGCAAATGTTATAAATATAATTTGCAAAACATACATGAATATGCTAATTACTATTGTAAGATTAGCAAAAGTCGCTGTCTCTGCAGTAACTGCCTCATATAGCACTTGCGATGATGGTGACGCACTATTTATGATAGCATCCGAGTAAGCTACAAATGAGAAGGGCAAATCATATGGACAACTAATCGTTGGCAATGTAAGCGAACTTAGCACAAAAAACACTGATGTTATAACAATAGACATGAGCGCATAGCCTACTGTAGCGATAATCGGCTTCCAAACGATATTATTTACTTTCAAAACTTTAAGCAACAAATATGCTACTGCTGCAAGAATAATCCACTGCAAAGTTGCCTGTATACATATGGATAGACTGTAATACCAAAAAAACATCCATGTACCTAAAACATTAGTCTGCGTTAAGAATTGACCACGGAAAAATATGCCCTGCAGCAAAATGCTAACATCAGAAGAAGATGACGGATATGTTACACTAAGCTTCAAGCCCGTTACCTCTGACCAATTCGGTGAACCCGTAGCTTGCCATCCTAAAGCATTATCACCTACGGGGATTGTCAAGTTATTCCAGCTGCCAAGATTTTTTGTTAGCTCTGCTGTTATGTCATGTGTGAAATAACTCGATGTGCTATTTGCCGTGTAAAGCGTTAATGTGCCTGAATTTGGTACAACATTGGGTGATGTCTGTTTAATGTGCATATTTAAACTTGTAAAACCGCCTGAACTACAGTTTGCAGTATACCCGAACTGTTCCAGACTCGCTGATAAACTGTTACCTTTAGTAAGAACAAACTGTAAACTATTAGCTCCATAGAATGTTTGATTAATATAATCCTGTTTATTCTCTGTTATATCAGCTCCATGCGTAATGGTCCATTGATTAATAATTTGAGGATCATCTGATGAAGCAACACCTGATGATGTGAACGCGCTTAATTGATTTACTGGAGGCAACGTTTGTTCACAATTTATTTTCGAACAACAATTATAGTAATAAATACTCTGTAATGCTATAAAGAGTAAAATTATGATTGCTACAGCTAAATATTTTGGATTGTCAGCAATTTTTTTAAATGTCTTGTGAGGTGCATAGATAACACCTAACATATCCTTAATAACCAAATGATAACACCACACAGCAAAATAACTTGCACATTTATAAGGCTATGTAATATCCATCAAAGAGTAAATTACTAACAAATACTTGTGACAAATTATGAAACAGCTTAAAACATTTTTTACCTTTAAAACCTACATTCTTAGAAATATTTAAATAAAAAAAGCAAAACTGAGATAATGACTATATATGCAAAAAATCTTTTCACTAATACTACTATCCTTAATTACACTTAGCTTATTTACAACTGCATTTAGTCCCGTTTTAGCTTCAGAGTTACTTGAAAATTCGTGGAATACAAAAACTCCTATGAATCAGGCAAGACATGGGTTAGATGTTATCGCTGTTGATGGAAAAATTTATGCCATTGGTGGTTATGTCGCTGGGGGGTTTATTGTTGATACAAATGAGCGGTATGACCCTAAAACTGACACTTGGTCTACTATGATGACTATGCCTGCGCCAAAGGCGAGATTTGCTATCGCTGCGTGCCAAGGTAAAATTTACTGTATAGGAGGTGATGGCCCAACAGAGGTTTACGATATTGCTACAGACAGTTGGAGCACTAAAGCTTCTTTACCAACTAGCGGATCAAAACCACAAGCGCATGTTGTGGATGGAAAAATCTTCGTTATAGTTTCTGGTTTTCTGTATGCATATGATTGCGATGCTGATTCTTGGACTAAAATGACCTCTTTACCTAACGATGTTACCTCTGATGGTAATTGTTATTCAGCTGTAGTGGACAATCAGATAATGGTTCTTGCCTATTTTAATGAAGATCTTAGTCTTGATTTATGATCCAAAAATAGACACATGGACTGAAGGCAATCCGACAGGATATCGTAGCTCATTTGGTAATGCTGTTGCAGCTGCAACATCTGGACGTTTTGTTCCCCCCCAAAATCTATGTTATAAGTGGAGGAAGCAACATATTTTTTTATCCAATAGGCTATATCGCAGTCTATGACCCTTTTAGTGGTACCTTAGAACAGGGTAAGAATGATCCAATACCTCGAGCGAATTCTGGTATCACTGTTCTCGATGATATTTTATATGTAATCGGCGGAGAACTTTTAGGAACAGATGGTCAAAGAGAAACTTCAGCTGTAAATGAACAATATATTCCAATAGGATATGAACCAGAATACGAACCATATGACAATCAGGCTCTCCCAACTGTTACTACAACAGTTACCTATGAGGATAATTCGCCATCTGACACCTATGAATCTAAACTTTCATGGACTCTCTTAACTGGATATACTGTAGCTATAACAATTCTAATAATTGGTGTTATTGTACTAACTTTGTTTTTCTGCCTTAAGGGGAAGCAAAAGAAGCAAGACGGATTAGCATGAATAAAAATTTGGTTTTTGTGCTACTTTTCTTTTCATAAGCGGAACATTTGTAACGGCTTTTACTTCTGTTTCAGCTTCATTGTTACTTGAGGATTCTTGGAATACAAAAGCTTCTATGAATCAAGCTCGGTCTAATCTGGGGTTGTTGCTGTTAATGATAAAATTTATGCTATTGGAGGTCAAATAGATGCTGGTTGTTATGTAAGTACAAATGAACAATATGACCCTAATACGGATACATGGAGTATTTTAGAACCTATGCCTACGCCAAGAACGCAGTTTGCTATTGCAGAGTATCAAGGCAAAATTTACTGTATAGGCGGGATAGTTGATTATACAACGTGGCCAGATGGGTCTATTTTTTCCCTTATCGCCTGTAATTTGAATGAGGTTTATGATACTGCTACGGATAGTTGGAGTACTAAAGCTGCTATGCCAGTTAATGGTTCATATAATCTACATGCTCATGTTGTGAATGGAAAAATTTTTGTCCTATTTGGCTGTGACTTATTTATGTATGAACCAGTTACTGATGTATGGACTAATAAAACGGGTATACATGAAAATTCTGAAAAATGGAATGGATATAGCATTAGCTCAATTATAATAGACGGAAAAATAATTGCTTTCTGCAAATTCGTATATTTTGACATTGTAACCCCATATAACAGTTATCAGAAAACTTTGACTTATGACCCAAAGACTGATGTATGGAGTGAAATAAAAGATGGAAATATGGATGTAGCAGGCGATATTACGGTAGTTACCACTGGTCGCTATGCACCTCAAAGAATTTATGCTTTAGGCATGAACTATTTAGGAGATAATACATAACAGCCGCGTAATTACGTTTAATGTCTACGAGTCGAGAAGCGTTTGGTGTAGCTGTTCTTGATGATATTTTATATGTAATCGGAGGATGCACTGTTGGTATGCCATCAGCTGGTGTTTATTCAATACGTCAAGTGACCTATCACTCTTTAACTGAGCAATATGTCCCTATAGGTTACAGTTCTACTCCGTTTACAGCTAACACTGATTATAAGAATCACTTAACATATATTACCATAGTCATATTAGCTCTAACAGTTGGACTTACTGGTAGCTTAGTTTTCTTTCTAAAATATGCTAAACTGTTTTCCAAGAAAGCTGAAGTTAATGCTTAAATAATAAAGTTGCTCAACCTTATTTGAGCTGAGAACGTGTCTGTCTTAAATCAATCCCCCTTCTATATCTTTAATACTTTAACGCGTCAAAAAGATGTTTTTACTCCTATTAGGCAGGGTGAGGTAAAACTGTATACTTGTGGTCCAACGGTTTATGATTATGCGCATATTGGTAATTTTCGTGCGTTTTTGTTTGAGGATTTGTTAAAACGTTGGCTGCGGTATTGTGGGTTTAAGGTGTTTCATGTTATGAATCTTACGGATGTTGATGATAAGACTATTAGGGGTAGTCAGGCTAAGGGGGTTCCGCTTAGGCAGTTTACGGATTTTTATGTTAAGGCTTTTTTTGAGGATATCTCGGTGCTTAATATTGACTCTGCTGATGTTTATCCACGTGCTACTGATCATGTGCCTGAGATGGTATCTATTATTAAGGCTTTGCAGGAGAAAGGTGTTGCTTATTGTGGTGAGGATGGTTCTATTTATTATGCTGTCTCAAAGTTTTCGCAGTATGGAAAGCTTTCGCATTTAAAAGTTGGGGAGCTTAAAGTTGGTGCCCGAGTTAGTCAGGATGAGTATGCTAAGGAGGAGGCTCAGGATTTTGCGCTTTGGAAGGCATATACGCCGGGGGATGGTGACGCGTTTTGGGAAACTGAGCTTGGTAAGGGGCGGCCGGGGTGGCATGTTGAGTGTAGTGCTATGAGTATGAAGTATCTGGGTGAAACTTTTGATATTCACTGCGGCGGGATTGATAACATGTTTCCTCATCATGAAAATGAGATTGCGCAGAGTGAAGCTGCAACAGGTAAGGTTTTTGTGAATTATTGGATGCACAATGAGCATTTGCAAGTTGAGGGTAAAAAGATGAGTAAACGTTTTGGCAATTTTTACACTCTACGAGATTTACTTGCGAAGGGTTATGATCCAATGGCTATCCGCTATTTACTATTGTCTACTCATTATCGTCAACAGTTTAATTTCACCTTTGAAGGTCTAGTGGCGGCTAAGAGTGCTATTGATCGCCTTAAAAATTTCACACGCAGACTACAAGATGTCAGCAGTGAAAGTGGTGGTAGTGGTGGTAAGGTTGATATGCACATTGAGCATGTGAGGCAGCGTTTTGCTGATGCTATGAATGATGACTTAAATATTAGCGTAGCCTTAGCAGCGCTTTTTGATTTTGTGCGAGAAATCAATAACCTATTTGACTCAGGCGTAATAAGTAAAGAGGAAGCAGAAAAAGTTGAAGCCGTTCTAATGCAATTTAACTCTGTACTTGGCGTAATTAACAGTGTAAATACAGAAGAACCCCTACCCGGCGATATTGATGCACTTGTGCAGAAAAGAGAATTAGCTCGTAAAGCTAAAAACTGGAAAGAAGCTGATATAATACGTGCTAAACTTAAAGCGTTAGGCATTATAGTTGAAGACACAGCACAGGGCGTAAGATGGTATAAAGAATAATTTACAGCGATTTACCGCTGCTATATGTCCACTCTCTTGTAGAATATTTTTCTCTATACAACCTGTTCGCCAATTCCTCTTCAAAAGATGTTAATGTAGCCTCTTGAAGTTGAATCTTTAAAATTGCCTTAAACCCTTGCTTTAGAGCATTATATACTGTATCAAAACTAACCTTATGCCCTAACTCGCCTGTTATACTAGTTATCTTTTCCCGCCCAACCTCTACAGCCTCTTTACATGAGAGATCCTTTACTTTAAGTAGTTGAAACATTTTCTCCAAATTTACCTCTCGCAAAAGAGTCCCATGCTGCAGAACATATCCGCGGGATAATGCTTGGCTGCTTCCTGAAATTTTTTTACCCCCAACAGTTAAATTAGGACAGCATTTGGCGTCACCGTTATTAAAATCAGCTGAAACCCCTAAAAGACGCAACGCATCCGCTATAGCGTCATAAATTTTACAATAAACACTAACCGCATCACCCTCACGACCTAAATCAGAGGCTTTAGCCGCTATACTGTAAGTAATTTCGCCCTCATAGTCATGATAAACAGTTCCTCCACCACTACAACGCCGCACTATATCCACCTCAAGCTGCCTGACCCTTTGAAGATAAACCCTATCATCAAGTTTTTCATTTCTACCAATACTTACAGCAGACGGACTCCAACGATAAAGACGAAGAGTATTAGGTGCCTTCTCTGCAATACAGGTCTGCAGAACCGCCTCATCAACAGCCATATTCCACGCGGCACTATACACACCAAAAGGCAAAAGACGCCAAGTATCCATATACTATCACTTCAAAAGAATAACACAATATTCAACATTAAAAATATAACACTTACAATTGCCGTTTTTTCATCTGCTCATTAATAGCTACAATGTTACCATCCACAAGCTCTAACCACTGCCTATTCTTAGAAGCATCTAACCCTTTATCACTAAAAATAGCCTTCGCTCTATACAACGCCTCTAAGGCAGCAGGAAAACAATCCAAAACAGCTAACGCGGCACCCTGATTTACCTGCGCCACCAAATACTTCCCTACTTCAACAGCATCCAATTCACCCGCTTGATCAAAAAACACCAAAGCCTTATTAGCCGCCGCAAAACTCTCCAAATGCTTACCCAACCTCCCCAACGCAGCAGACAAACCAGAATAAACAACAGCCTCAAAACGCGCCCTATCAAAAGACACATCTACAGGAAGCGAACTACACAGACCTAAGGCTTTATTATAACATTCAACCGCACCTTGATAATTCGATTGATGAAACGCCCTATTTGCCTCTTCATTAGCCTCTCGCATCACACGCATTACGCTTACTGTATTCATTAAAACATTTGAACCCTACAAGACTTAAAACTATTACGCTAACCTACAGATTTTTGATTGCTAACGAATTTGTAAGTTAACTTAAGCTCTGATGTCTGTGGTGGTCAAAGAGAAATGGATTGTTGAGTAGTCTTTTGAATTGTTTAGCCAATCTTTGTGGCGTCTTTTGTAGAACCAGTTTTTTAGTTATTTGTTTTATTACTGATGATTACTGCTATCCAAGATCCGCCTTTTGTTGAACCTACACGTTTTATTAAGCCTGATTTTTTAGTGCTGAAATATGAGTCTGTACGTTACGTGGAGCAATTCCTATTTCTTTAGCTATAATTTTTGCCGTAATTCTTGGATTACTCCGTATCAACTCTATAACTCTACTCTGCAAAACTGTTATACCAATATTTTCTTGCGATGTTTCTTGCGATGCTGTCTTGGTGTTAAAGCCAATCATTACTTCATTTGGTCGTACACGGTAAAGCGGTTCAGGTAGGTTTTGTTTCTAAAGTAGTTCAACAATTAATTTTTATGTTCCGTAAAAAGGTTAAGGTTTTTATGGTGATTATTCTTACTATGTTAATGGTTTGGTGTATGGGCAAATTATTTGGAAGTTCTGGGATTCGTGGTTTAGCTAATGTTGAGTTAACGCCTATTTTAGCGTGTAATGTTGGTATGGCTGTGGCGACTTTTGCTAAGGCTAAGTGTGCTGTTGTTGCCTGTGATACCAGAGTTTCAGGTGATATGATTCAGGAGGCTCTGGTTTCAGGTTTAATTTCCTGTGGTGTAACTGTTTATCTGGTTGGTGTGGTGCCGACGCCTGTTTTAGCGTATGTGACTCGTGTTTTAGGGGCTGATGTTGGTTTTATGATAACTGCCTCGCATAATCCGCCGCAGTATAATGGTATTAAAATTTTTAATTCTAAAACTCTCTCTTATGTGGACTCTGAGCAGGATGCTGTGGAAAAAATTATTTTAGACGGAAAGTATGCGTTGGCTGATTGGCGCTGTTTAGGTAAAACTGTTTCCTTTGATGCTTGCTCTGCCTATTTTGATATGGTGAAACGTGTTGTTTCTCTTTGTAGGGGGTGGCATGTTGTTGTTGACTCTGGCTGTGGTGCTGCGTGTAGTGTTGCTCCTGAAATTTTTAAGATGCTTGGCTGTAGGGTAACTGTTTTAAATGGTCAGCCTGATGGATATTTTCCTGCTAGGGAAAGTGAGCCTACGGTTAAGTCTCTTGAGGTTCTCTCTAAAACTGTTCGTGCTCTTGGAGCAGATATAGGTGTAGCCTTTGATGGTGATGCTGACCGCGTAGCCTTTATAGATGAGCATGGTGTTTTTGTCAACTTTGATCAGGCCTTAGCTGCGTATAGTGCTCATGTTTTAAAGCAGCATAATAAAAACGGTGCCGACGACAGTAGTGGTAGTGGTGGGGTGGTGGTGTCTAGTGTTGAGGTGTCTATGTGTGTTGAGTCTATGGTTGAGTGTTTAGGCGGTCGGGTTGTGCGTACAAGGGTTGGTGATGTTTATATTTCTGAGGCTATAGAGCGTGATTGTGCTGTTTTTGGCGGTGAACCCTGTGGTGCATGGGTACATCCTCTGCAGCATTACTGTCCTGATGGTCCCCTATCTGCGATGCTCTTTTTGAAAGCCTTAGAGCTTGAGGGGCAGTCTGTTAGTGAATTTATACGCAAAGTTCCAAAATATACCACGTTACGTGAAAACGTTAAATGTCCAAATGACCTAAAAGCGAAAGCAGTTACTGCTATATCCGCCTTATTAAAAGAAACATTTAGCCATAGCTATACTGATTTTTCAGATATAGACGGTATACGATTAGCTTTTAAAAACAGTTGGCTATTACTCCGCGCTTCTGGAACCGAACCTCTAATACGCATAACTGTTGAAGGCACATCAGATACGGTAGCAAAAGAATTAATGCATAAAACAATAGTTTTAATACAAAAACAAATTGAGGCAACATAATAATGAAAGCAGTCATATTAGCAGCCGGCGAAGGACAAAGACTCCAACCGTTAACATCCACACGGCCTAAACCATTAATCTCCATAACGGGCAAACCTATCCTACAGTTTTGCCTTGATGCCGTTAAAACGGCAGGTATCTCAGAGGTTATAATTATAACACGTTACATGAGCGATAACATTAAAACCTATTTCGGCAACGGCAACAGCCAGGGCTTAAGTATTAGCTATGTTGAGCAAAAAGACCTCTTAGGCACAGGTAACGCTGCCACGCTAACTGAACCACTTGTCGACGACCCCTTCGTACTAATATACGGTGATTTACTATTCACCAAAGATACCATAAAACAGCTAATTGACATATACAATAAAGAAAAACCCGAAGCCGTTATGGCAGCTGTTTCAGTAAACAAGCCTGAAAATTATGGCGTACTAGAGCTAACTGAGGGTAAAAAACTAAAACGCATAATAGAAAAACCAGCAGCCGGTGTAACATCTTCGAATTTAGTAAACGCCGGTATCTATGTGTTTTCAAAAAAAGTTTTCAAAAAACTAGAAAACGTTAAAAAATCCATACGAGGCGAATGGGAGTTAACGGATGCTCTAACCATGTTAGCCTCTGACAATAAGACTGTGCTAATAGAAAAGCTAGAAAATGATGCCTGGTTTGATGTTGGAAGACCATGGGATTTACTTGACGCAAACCTTTGGGCTCTAAAACATTTAGAGCCACAAGTTTTAGGCACAATAGAACAAGGAGCCCACCTCATAGGACCCGTGCATGTAGCCAAGTCTGCTAGAATACGCTCAGGCGCATACATTGAGGGCCCCGTTTTTATAGATGAAGAAGCTGACGTTGGTCCTAACTGTTTTATCCGCTCAGGCACTAGTCTTGGCAAAAAAACCCGTGTAGGTAACGCTGTTGAAATAAAAAACAGCATAATCATGGATGAAACCCACATTGGACACCTCTCATATGTTGGCGATAGCGTAATCGGTACACGATGTAATTTCGGTGCAGGTACAATAACTGCAAACCTACGCTTTGACGATGGCAACGTAAAAATGGCGGTTAAGGGCAAAGAGGTAGATACAGGTAGACGTAAACTTGGCATAGTTTTAGGCGATAACGTAAAGACAGGCATTAAAGCCTCCTTTATGCCCGGTGTAAAAGTAGGCGCAAACACTTGGATTGGAGCAAACTTTATGGTCACGCATGACCTACCTAGCAACTCAATTGCACTATTAAAGCAGCAACAAGAAATTGTACAGACAAAAAAAGATAAGTAAACCTGCCCGTTGCTAGTTCGGCTGTCACTTTTAAGACGACGGTAGGTTGTTGCCTGCAAGCTACATGTTCATGGTTAATGACTTTATCCGAAATTCCCGTGTTTTTACCTCCCATGATATTGTAGTAATCGAAGATTTGCGGTCAATTTATAATTTTAACGTCAATACACAG